>USAX01000020.1 GCA_900552705.1 uncultured Collinsella sp.
TCGTCTTTTTTGACGCGGCCATCTACAGCCCAGGCACCAGCTGGATCAAAACCAACCTCTACGACGGCGTGTACAATGCCACGCAGGCGCTTCTCGATGCCGGCTACGAGGACTTTTTCTCCATTGCCGCCAACATGACCGAAATGCGCACCCGTATGGAGCGTTTTCAGGGGTATGCCGAGGCGCTGGCAGCGAACGGACAACTCTACAAAGCGATTCCCATCGACCACAACAAGCCGTCGGTCAGTGAGCTTACCGAGTACTTTAAATACAAGCTCAACCCCGCCAAGCGAACCCTTATCTTCGTGCAAAATCAGTGGGCACTTCCCCGTGTCTACAAGGCCCTCCAGCCCATGGCCCATCTACTTCCGCAGCAAATCGGTCTTTTGGGACTCAACTGCGAAGACTGGACCAACCTCACCACGCCGACCGTCTCCACGATCATCGAGCCCGTCGACCAGGAAGGCAGGGAGGCGGCCGAGATGCTCCTCGCACTACTCGATGGCAGCAGCATGCCCGGTGAGCAGCGCATTCTCGAATGCAAACTCAATTGGCTCGGCTCCACCTCAATCTAGCCATAAGCCCAACATGGGGGCAAATGGACCAGCGGCATTTGTCCCAAATCTTAAGTATTCGTTCGACAGAACGGCCTCTGCCGGCTCCTGCTAGACTGGTAGATTCCCAACCGTCCATCCAGGAGCCTCAATGTCGCGCAAGTCCGCCTACAAGCAAGTACTTTCCATCGGCACCGCCGTGGTGCTGGGGTTTGCGCTGTTTACGGGATCGCTCGACGGAGCTCCCAAGCTGCTCTCGCCGCAAAGCGATGAACAGGCGGCGGCTCTGGCCGAGAAGCAAAACGAGAGTCCCAACCGCACCGACAACGAGGCAGACCTGGTCGCCCGGCTCGAATCGGGAACAGCCAGCTCCGAGGACTCCGGCGATGGCTCCGAATCCGCCGCACCCGACACCGGTGACGCCGCTTCCGAGGACAGCTCCACCACCCCCATCGACGAGGTCGAAAACCCCGATCTCGACCGCGCCCGCGGCGTATATCTCAGCAGCATTCCCGACTACGCCGGCAATCCCTACGTTGCCCTTCGCGCCGACAGCACGCACCCGCTCGGCATGCCGTCATTCACGCTCGATGAATACGAGCGCGCCACCGAAGAGGGCTGCTTTAAGAAGTTCTCCAAGCTCGACAGTCTGGGCCGCACCCGCAAAGCGCTTGCCTGCGTGGGCCCCGAATCGCTCGGTCAGGGCAAGCGCGGCGATATCTCGCGTATCCACCCCGCCGGATGGCACCAGCAACGCTATGACTTTGTTCCGGGCCAGAGCCTCTACAACCGCTGTCACCTTATCGCTTGGTCGCTCTGCGGTGAAAACGCCAACCGCAAGAATCTCCTCACCGGCACGCGCTATCTTAACGAGACGGGCATGCTACCGTTTGAAGAGCAAATTCTCAACTATATTCGCGATACGGGTGACCATGTGCTCTACCGCGTCACGCCCATGTATAACGAAGAGGAACTTGTCTGCCGTGGCGTACGCCTTGAGGCGCAATCGGTCGAGGACCACGGCAAGACCCTCTGCTTCCACGTGTACTGCTACAACCTGCAGCCGCATGTGCAGATCGACTACGCCACCGGCCGCAACCAGGCCTCGGGAGACTAGGGCCGATCGCGCCGCTCGTAACCCAAAAAATGATCCGTTTTCCTCCGTCCCCAAGGGATCAAATAAGGCCGCCCCGGTTACCCAGAGCGGCCTTTTCGTCAGCACCTACATTGCAGGCAACGCCACACGCTACTTGGCGCGGCCCTCCTCATAGCGCTCGACCAGCTTGGCCTGAACGTCATAAGGCACCTGCTCATAGCCCGCGGGCTTCATGGTAAAGTCGCCCGTGCCGCGCGTGATGGAGCGCAGGCGCGTCGAATAATCCGTCAGCTCGGCCAGCGGCGCCTGGGCAATAACCACGGTGTCTCCGCGCTCATCGGTTTCCATGCCCGTCACGCGACCGCGCGAGGCCGAGATGTCGCCCATTACAGCGCCGGCGTAGCTCTCGGGGATGGTCACCGTGATTTCCTCGATGGGCTCCAGCACCACCGGGTCGGCATCGGCGCACGCCTTGCGCAGGCCGATGCGAGCCGCCGCGCGGAACGCCATCTCGTTGGAGTCGACGCTGTGATACGAACCGTCGTACACAGCCACGCGAATGCCCGTAAGCGGGTAGCCGGCAATGATGCCGTCCTTCATAGTCTCCTGAACGCCCTTGTCCACGGCGGGAATGAGCGAACGCGGGATGCGGCCACCCACGACCTCGTCCACAAACTCATAACCGTCGCTCGTTCCGTCGGGTCCAATGAGCGGCTCCACGCGCAGCCAGCAGTCGCCATACTGACCGGCGCCACCGGTCTGCTTCTTGTGGCGGCCCTGGGCACTTGCCGTGCGGCGAATGGTCTCACGATACGGAATGCGAATCGGCACGCTCTTGGCCGCGACCTTGGTGCGGTCCTCAAGGCGATTGAGCAGGACCGAAACCTGCGCCTCACCCACGGCGGAGATGATAGTCTGGCCGGTCTCCTCGTCACGATCGATGCTCATGGTCGGATCGGCCTTGCACGCCTTCTCGATAAACGTGTATAGCTTCTCCTCGTCACCGCGGTTCTCGGCCTCGATGGCGATGCGGTACTGCGAGTTGGGGAACTTAAACGCCGCAGCCTCGACCTTGCCGGTAATCGAGAGTGTATCGCCCGTCTCGGCCGCCAGCTTGGGCGCCACGATGATATCGCCGGCATAAGCGTGGCCGACCTCGGTCATGTCACGGCCGCACATCACATACAGGTGGGCCAGACGCTCACCCTTGCGCGTGCGCGCATTGACCAGCTCAAGGCCCGGCTCAAGCGTACCCGTCAGCACCTTGATAAAGCTGATGCGACCCTGTTGCGGATCGGCCAAGGTCTTAAACACAAATGCCACCGGGCGGTCATCGTCACTCGAGATCTTAAGCGAATCGCCGTCGATGAGCGGCATCTCGCCGTAGTCCGTCGGCGCCGGGAAGTACGTGGCGATATCGTCCATCAGCGAGTTGACGCCCTGCTCTTTAATGCAATCGCCCGCAAAGACCGGCACAAAGATGCGCTCGGCGATCGCCTTCGACAGCAGGCCTTCAAGCTCCTCCTGCGTCAGTGTCTCCTCGCCTTCCAAGTACTTCATCATCAGTTCGTCGTCAGCCTCGGCCACCAGCTCGCACAGATGGTCATGGGCTTCCTCGGCCTGGGCACGATACTCCTCGGGAATCTCCGACTCAACGGCTTCAGTGCCGTTGCAATGGCGTGCCTTCATGCGCACCAGATCGATGATGCCGTCGAAGTCCTCGCCCTCGCCCCAGGGAAGGGTCACGGCGCCCAGGCGCATACCAAAGCGCTCCTGCAGCAGATTCATCGTGGTCGCAAAGCTGGCCTCAGAGCGCGACAGGCGGTTTACGAACACCGCACGCGCCAGACGCAGGTCCTCGGCGGCATACCAGAGCTTAACCGTCGTAGGCTGTGGGCCGGCCTCGGCATCGACCACAAACAGAGCCGTCTCGCAGACGCTCATCGCGGCAAAGGCGTCGCCGATAAAATCGGGATAGCACGGGGCATCGAGCACATTGATGCGCGCGCCCTTCCAGTCGATCGGCGCGATGGTTGTCGAGATGGAAAACGCACGCTTGACCTCTTCGGGGTCATAGTCGAGCGTGGGCTTGGTGCCGTCGTGGCCGCCCAGGCGGGCGGTCTTGCCGGAAAGGTGGAGCATGGCCTCGGCGAGTGAAGTCTTGCCCACCCCGCCTTGGCCTACGAGCACCACGTTCCTTACGTTACCGGTCTTGGGAGCACCCATGATGACCTCCTTGCAGGGCCGCGCGCAATGCGCGACGCCAACGGGGAGAGTTCGCGGTCGGTGCCGTCCTGGGAGCAGCATGGTCGGCAGCCGAGCCGACTCACCCTCCAAATGTCCTATGCCACCACCCTACCCTCACGGGCGGCTGTCCATGCATACCTTTCGGCGCACGTATGAATACAGGCGGCGAGAGGAAGAGACAAGCTTGTGAGTCGATTATTGAACCCCGTCGACGCAAACAAAAGCCGCCACAGACCGTAAGACCTGCGGCGGCTTCGCCTCAATTAATAGTTGAGTAAATACCTGAGCCTATCCCTCGATACGGCTCAAGAACTCACGCGCGCGCTGCTCGCGCGGATGGTCGATGACCTGCTCGGCAGGTCCCTCCTCGACAATACGACCGCCGTCCATAAAGACCACGCGGTCGGCAACGTCGCGGGCAAACTGCATCGCGTGTGTCACGATCACCATAGTCATATTCTGCGCAGCGAGGTCTTTAATGACACGCAGCACCTCGGCCGTCAACTCTGGATCGAGCGCCGAGGTCGGCTCGTCAAAGAACAAGATTTCCGGGTCGAGCGCCAAGGCGCGGGCAATACTCACGCGCTGCTGCTGACCGCCCGAAAGCTCGCAGGGCACCTTGTTCTCGTTACCCGTAAGCCCCATCTGTGCAATAAGCTCGTGTGCGCGGGCCTCCGCCTGCTCGCGCGGGCGCTTAAGCACGCGGATCGGTGCATCGGTGATGTTTTTCATCACGGTATAGTGCGGGAACAGATTGTAGTTCTGAAACACCAGACCAAACCGCGAGCGCGCCTGTTTAGGTACATCGCCCTTTGCGTACACCGCGCCCGAACCCGCATCTGTCGCGACGGCAAGGTCGCCAAACGAGAGCGAGCCACCATCGAGCGTCTCGAGCAGCGTGGCACAGCGCAGCAGCGTGGACTTACCGCCGCCCGAAGGCCCGATAATCGCCACAACCTCGCCACGCTTTACCTCGAGTGAGATATCCTTGAGCACCTTATTGCCGCCAAACGCCTTGCGCGCGTTCGCTATATTCATTACCGAATTAATCATGGTAGTAATCCAATTTTTTCTCGGCGGCGCCCAGCAGCATCTCGACCACAAAGTTAAAGACCCAGTAGATCAGCGCCGCAATCGCAAACGGCACCATGCTCACCTGCGAGGCAACCAGCGCCTTGGCGGTCGAGAACATCTCACCCACGCCAATGGCAAACGCCAGCGACGTGTCCTTGACCAGTGTGATGATCTCGTTGCCCATCGCCGGCAGAATACGCTTGGCGACCTGCGGCATCACGATATACAGAAACGTTTGCATGCGCGAGTAGCCCAGCACCTCGGCGGCCTCATATTGACCGCGCGGAATGGACTGCAGGCCCGATCGATAGATCTCGGCAAAATAGCCGGCGTAGTTGATGATGAACGCCACGACGCACGCCGTCCACTTGGAATCGGGCGTGAGCGAAATGCCAAACACGTAGTACGGGGCAAAGTAGATGGCAAACATCTGCAGCATGAGCGGCGTACCGCGCATGACCGAAATGTAGATGCGCGCAATCCAGCGAAGCGGCGCGATTTTGCTCATGCGCATAAACGCCACGGGGATTCCCAGCGGAATCGACCCCAGCAGCGTCAGCACAAACAGCTGCAAGCTGACCAAGAATCCCTGGCCAAGCATCTGCATCATGACCTGAATAGACAACCCAAGCTCTCTTTCACAGTAACGGAACAGCGAACCCAATGCTAAAGCGGGTTTTCCAGGTGCCCGAGTTTGCCGTGAAAGAGGAGCGCCGCGTACTAAATGTACGCAAGCGACGGTTTGAACGGCAAAATCGGGTGCCTGGGAAAGCCGCTATTTGAGCACCCAGTTGTCGAAGGAAAGACCATAGCTTGAATACTTGTCGCACAGGTCCTTGACTGTGCCGTCCTCGTAGAGCGCCTTGAGCGACTCGGTCACGGCGTCGGCCGACTTGGTGTCGCCCTTCTTAAAGCCGACGGCGTAGTGCTCGCTGGACAGCGGCTCATCAAGCTGCGTATAAGCATCAGGCTTGGCGGCAAGCTGATACTGGGCAATCGAAAGGTCGCAAGCCACGGCATCGACCGCGCCGCTCTCGAGCTGCATAAACGCCGTGTTGTACTCACCGATGGTGTCGAGCGTGGCAAACGTCGCCGCCAGATCCTTCTGGTCACCCTCAAGCACATCCTGCGCAGCGGAATCGGTCTGGGTAATCACGGTCTTGCCGGCAAGATCGTCCCAGCTCTTGATGCCTGCATCCTTCTTTACCACCAGCACCTGCTCGTTGAGCATGTACGGCTCGGAGAACGTGTAGTCGTCCTCGCGGCCCTCCATGGTAAAGCCGTTCCAGATGCAGTTGATGGCGCCGGAGTTGAGCAGCGTGTCCTTGGCATCCCAATCGATGGCCTCGTAATCGACTTCCCAGCCCTGCTTATCGGCAACGGCCTTGGCAAGGTCGAGGTCAAAGCCCGTGTACTCACCGTCATCGCCCACAAAGCCGTACGGAGGATAGGACTTATCAAAGCCCACCACGAGCTTCTTGGACTCCGCAGCGCCCTTCACATCCTTGGCTGCGGCAGAACCGACAGCGGAGCCCTTGCCGGCACCACCGCCGCAACCGACAAGACCAAGGCCAAGCACCGTGGCGAGCGAGCCGGCTAGACCAACAAACTGACGACGAGACATATCGGTATTCATGGTATTCCCCCTCGATAGTACTTTAGTTAGGTAAAGTGAGTCATGTAACGTTCAGAATCATACACTTTACCTTGATAGAGTACAAGGGAGGGTTTGCCCGCCGGGTGCCGGGGCAGGGGTTAAGTTTGCTGCTCTACAGTCCTGCTCACGACGGAGAGCACATTAAGTGCTCTCCTGTTCGTGCGGAACTCGCGACAAACTTAACCCCTGCCCCGGCACCCGGCGGGCAACCTTCGTTGAACTTATCACTGTCATGAAATGGCCGCTTGTATATCGTCCTTTAACTTGGAACGGTACAATGCTTGCAGCTTTCAATTTATACATTAGTGGGGTTAATTCATGGCAGAATCTCGTGCGGAGCGTAGGGCTCGTCGTGCTTTGATCGAGGCGGCTGAGGGGTCGGAGGAGAAAAAATCTTCTAAGAAATCCAAGTCGTCTCAGGATGCGAAGGGTAAGTCGGCGAAGGGCAAGGTTAAGACCAAGCGCCCCAGTTCTCGTCGGAGCGAGGATAAGGCATCTCAGACTCGCTCCAAGCGCTCGCATAAAGATCAGGTTTCGTCTGCGCGCAAGGCCGTTGATCCCAAGTCTCCCTGTTCGATCATGAAAGCTTGCGGTGGGTGCACGGCGCTCAATCGTCCTTATAAAAAGCAGTTGGCAGCTAAGCAGGCTGCTATGGAGGAGCTTTTTGCTGCTCTTTGCGAGCGCGAGGGTATTAGCGTCGACCCCATTCGCGGTATGGGCGTCACCTTGGGCGACCCGGGCAAATATCCTGCGCCGCGTGGCTTTCGTCATAAGGCTGCCACTCCCTTTGCTCCCGGTAAGGAGGGCGCCGTCCGTTGCGGTTTCTTTGAGCGCGGCACGCACAAGATCGTTGCCGTACCCGAATGCCCCGTCGAGGCACCGGGCGCCCGTCAGATTCTCAACGGCATCGCACGCGAAGCTGAGCGGCTGCATATTCCCGCCTTTAATGAGGACAAGCATCTTGGCTTGCTTCGCTATGCCGTCGTCCGCTGCGGTTGGCGTACCGACCAGGTCATGGTCACGCTCGTGACCGCTCAGCGCGACTTGCCGCATGCGCAGGAGTTCTTTGAGGCCGTCGCGGCACTCAATCCGCACATCGTCACCGTCGCCCAAAACATCAACGGACGTCCCGGCAACGCCATCCTCGGCGAGGAAACCCGCATTGTATATGGCGCCGAGTGCATGCGCGACCAGCTGCTCGGCTGCGAATTCGATATCTCCCCCACCGCGTTCTACCAGACCAACCCGCAGCAGACCGAGCTGCTCTATCAGCTCGCGATTGACGGCATGGACCTGCAGCAGGGCGACGTACTCATGGATGCCTATTGCGGTAGCGGAACTATCGGCCTGTGCGCAGCCAAAGCCGCCCAGGACAAGGGCGTCGGCATTATGCTGCTTGGCGTGGAGCGTAACCACGCCGGCATTGCCGACGCACGTCGTAATGCCGAGCTCAACGGCCTCACCCGCAGCGCTTGGTTTATGGCCGACGATGCCACCGACTACATCCTAGATGCCGCCGACAACAACGAGCGAGTCGATGTCCTTTCCATCGATCCGCCGCGCGCCGGCTCCACGCCCGAGTTCCTCGAAGCTGCCTGCGCGCTTAAGCCGCGCCGCATCACCTATATCAGCTGCAACCCCGTAACTCAAGAGCGCGACCTGCATCAGCTCCTCGACGGAGGCTATCGCCTGCTCAAGATCACGCCCGTCGACATGTTCCCTCACACCGACCACACCGAAACCGTAGCGGTCCTCGAACGCCGCTAACCAACCTCAGTAGATTTTTGGGACAAGAAAGGGGGCGACCCGTCTGGGCCGCCCCCTTCGCTTGGTTTATAAACTCCGCTACATCCCATTGCGCAGATTGCACACGCCGGCTGCCGCCATCTCGCACAGCAGCGTCTCGCGGTCGCGCGTCACGATCAAATCCAGCGGGAAGTGAATCTCGTCGAGCATCTTGCGCGCGTGATCGAGCTTGCCAATGGCCATGCCAATGTGGGCATCGGTCGACACGCCAATGCCCACGCCCAGTTCGGCGCAGCGCTCGGCGATCTTGCGGCATACAGCCCAATGCTCAGTGTCGACACCGCGTTCAAGACTATGGTTGTTGATCTCGATAATCTTGTGCTTGGCCTTAGCTGCCAACAGCACCTCGTCGATATCGAACGGCACGCCCGAACGCCCCGTGTGGCCCAGCATGAACACCTTGGGGTGCTCCAGGGCATTGATATACATCCCGGTCGTCTGGGCCAGCGTCGCGCCCTCAGCAATCTGCGGATTATGCACGCTTGCAACCAAATAATCCAAATTACGCGTAACCAAATCGAACAGTGAATGCTGACGGCCGTACGAATCGCCGGCGATATCGAACGTGACAGGAGTGTCCTCGCCAAACAGGCTTCCGTCCAGCGAAACGATATCGGCCTCGGCACCACGCAGCACCAACACGCCGCTCCAAATGCGCGGCCAGATATCCTGGTTGATAAAGAATTGGTAACTGCGCAGGTCATTGGGGCAAGCCGTAACCATAGAGCTCAGATGGTCGGCAGATCCGAGCACCTGCAGACCACGCTCTGCCGCCCAGTACACATTCTCCTCAATGGTCGAATATGCATGCGCAGAGAACATCGTATGGGTATGAATGTCACAAGAAAGCAGGTAGGGCATCGGGTCTCCTTATCCGGCATGGCCGTCGCTTATATTCATTGTACGCATAGCTTTCAGCAGTCGTAAAACCATTTCATCCCAACCACACAATGGCATAGACAACGGGGTCCGGCTTAACACCAAACCCCGTTTCACGTAAAACATTGTAGGCAGAGCGCTTTACTTTTAACGATACTCGTCCGCCAACTGTTTCCAAGCGGGTAGCGAATTGATAATCGTCTCGTAACTCACGCAGTAGCCCAGGCGGAACCAGCCCGGCATACCAAAGCTGTCCGAGGGGACCGCAAGCAACTCATACTTCTTTGCGTGCTCGCAAAACGCATTCGCATCGGGTTCCAACGCTTTCACCCATAGGTAGAACGCGCCATCCGGCTCAACATAGGTGTAGCCATACTCCGCCAGTGCGTCGGTAAGCGCCGTGCGGTTGCGAGCATAGGCCTCAACGTCACTCGGCTCATCGATGCAATCGATAATCACGCGCTGGAAGAGCGCCGGTGCGCATACAAAACCCAGCGTACGGGCAGCACCCGCAACAGCCGGCATCAGACGAGCAGCCTGCGGATTAGTGTTGGGAACCAAGATCCAGCCCACGCGCTCACCCGGCAGCGACAGCGACTTAGAATACGAGTAGCACACCACGGTGTTCTCGTAGATCGAGGGCACCCAAGGCACCTCGGCGCCGTACACGATCTCGCGGTACGGCTCATCCGAGATGAGCATAATCGGATTCTCGGGATCGCGCTTGGCGTTGGCCTCGCGCAGAACATTGGCCAGTCGCGTCAGCGTGTCGCGCGTATATACGGCACCGGTCGGGTTGTTGGGCGAGTCGATGATGACGGCAGTCGTCTTATCGGTAATCGCCTTGAGCACGTTGTCCACGCTCAGCTGGAACGTATCTTCATCGGCGAGCGCCTCGACACACGTGCAGCCGGCCTTCTCAATCCACACGCGATACTCCGGGAAGTACGGGGCGATAACAACAACCTCATCGCCCGGGTTCGTAACGGCGTTGAGCGTGCAGGTGAGCGAAGCCGCGGCACCCACCGTCATAAAGACGTCCTTGCCCTCATAGCTCGTGCCAAAGCGACGGTTGAGCGATTCGGCGACGGTCGCTCGACATTGCGGCAGGCCCGGTGCGGGGGTGTAGCCGTGCAGCTGGTCGCTCGGCAGCTCCAAGGCCTTCTTAATGGACTCCGCCACGGCAGCGGGCGCCGGAACACTCGGGTTGCCCAGCGAAAAATCGAATACGTTCTCCGCACCGATCTGTGCCTTGCGCTCAAGACCATAGCTAAAGATCTCGCGGATGATGGAGCTTTCCGCACCGCGAGCATACATAGTTTCGTTGATCATCTGTTCCCCTTTCGCATAGGCGCTATTGTACGCTTTAGCCGAGCAAAGCGCCGCTGCAATGTTAATTGGGTGTTGATTGGGGACAGACTTAAATGCGTGAAAACGCTCATTTAAGTCTGTCCCCAATCAACAGATGGCCCCATATCGCTCAAAAGAAAAAGCCTCCGCAGGTTTCCCCGCAGAGGCTTTCGCCACAAAGGCTATTTATCGGCGTCGGTGTCGGCACCGGCATTGGCGGCACGGTCATCGCCGGCATCATCGGATGCGACTTCGGCATCCTCCTGCATAGCCGCCTGCGCAAATGCCGCGGCATCGGCCGCCAGCTCCTCCTCGCTCATACGAGGCGCGCGCTTCTTGGTCGGCATGCCAGCCGCCTTGGCATTGCGCTCCTCCTTGGCCGCCAGGATATCGCCCTCGCGCTCAAGGTAGGCATCCCACTCGTTGTCGAGCAGGGCGTTCACGGCGTCGCCTTCAACGGTCTCGCGCTCAAGCAGCACCTTGGCCATCAGATCGAGCTGATCGCGACGGGCATCCAAAATCTCGACCGCACGGCGATGGGCCTCACGCATAATGCGCTGGACCTCGATGTCGATGCGACGCGCCGTCTCCTCGGAGTAATCCTGGTGATCGGCGTAATCGCGGCCCAGGAATACCTGATGCTGCGCCTCGCCAAACACTTGCGTGCCCAGCTCCTCGCTCATGCCCAGACGCGTAACCATCTCGCGCGCCATCTTGGTCGCGCGCTCCAGGTCGTTGCTCGCGCCCGACGTGATGTCATCGCACATGAGCTCCTCGGCAACGCGGCCGCCCAAGAACACGGCAAGCTCGTCGAGCATCTCGTTCTTGGTCTTGAGGAAGTGATCCTCCTGCGGAAGCTGCAACGTGTAGCCCAGAGCCTGGCCGCGGCTGACAATCGAAATCTTATGAACCGGATCGGAGTGCTCCAAGATGTGGCCCACCAGGGCATGGCCGCTCTCATGGTAGGCAATCGTGGTGCGCTCGGCTTCGGTCATCACACGACCCTTGCGTTGCGGTCCGGCAATCACGCGCTCCATCGACTCTTCGACCTCGTCCATCGAGATCACGGAACGATGGCGGCGAGCAGCCAGCAGCGCAGACTCGTTGAGCAGGTTTGCCAGATCGGCACCGGTAAAGCCAACGGTCATCTGGGCGAGCTTCTCAAACTTCACGTCCTCGTCCATTGGCTTGTTCTCGGCATGCACGCGCAAGATCTGCTCGCGGCCCTTTACGTCCGGACGGTCGACCGTGACCTGGCGGTCAAAACGCCCGGGGCGCAGCAATGCCGGGTCCAGAATATCGGGACGGTTGGTCGCAGCGATCAGGATGACCGACTCGCTTTCCTCAAAACCGTCCATCTCGACCAGCAGCTGGTTGAGCGTCTGCTCGCGCTCGTCGTGACCGCCGCCCAGACCGGCTCCGCGCTGACGTCCCACGGCATCGATCTCATCAATAAAGATGATCGACGGAGCCTGGGACTTGGCCTCCTTAAAGAGGTCGCGCACGCGGCTGGCGCCGACGCCCACGAACATCTCGACAAAGTCAGAACCCGAGATGCTAAAGAACGGCACGCCCGCCTCGCCGGCAACGGCCTTAGCCAGCAGCGTCTTACCGGTACCCGGAGGGCCCACCAACAAAACGCCGCGCGGAATCTTGGCACCCAGTTTGCGATAGCGGTCCGGATCGCTCAGGAAGTCGCGAATCTCCTCGAGCTCCTCGACGGCCTCGTCCACGCCGGCAACGTCCTCGAACTTGACCTTGGGACGTGTGGCCTCGTTGGTCTTGGCATTGGTCTTGCCAAACTGCATGTTCCTATTATTGGCGCCCATCATCTGGCGCATAAAGTAGAACATGATGGCGATCAGGGCAATCGTCGGAAGCACACTCATCGCCAAGTCGCCCCAAAAATCGGGGTCGTTGGTGTTGACGATATACTTGGTGTCGGGGTGCTCCGCCATGAGCTCGGCAAGCGAATCGGAGCCGACATAGGTCGAGGAGAAGCTCTTGAGCTCGCTCGTGTCGCCCTTGTCCTTTTTCGTCTTCCAGTAATGACCCGCCACGCTTCCGTCTTGAACCGTATAGGTCAAATCTTCGACGCGATCCTGCTTAATGGCGCTGACCATCTCGCTCGTCGCGAGCTTAACGGTATTGCTGGAGCTGGCAAAACCGGAGCCCATATTAAAGAAGGCATAGCCCAGAAGCGCGCAAGCCAAAAGAAAATACAGCCAGCCTGTACGCGTGGGCTTCTTGCCTCCGGGCATCCCCGGGATCTTAGGCTCCCGGGGAGTCTGGGGATTGTTGTCGTTACGGTCGTCGGGCATCTTACGAATAAACCTCCGGTTTCAAAATGCCCAGATACGGAAGGTTGCGATAGCGCTCGGCATAGTCGAGGCCGTAGCCCACCACAAAGGCATCGGGGCAATGGGTTCCAACATACTTGGGCGTGATGGCCGAGGTACGGTCCTCAACGTCCTTCCACAGGAAGGCAGCGACCTCCAGCGAAGCGGGCTTGCGGCTCTCAAGGTTCTTCATCAGGTACTTGAGGGTCAGGCCCGAGTCCAGAATGTCCTCGACGATCAGCACGTCGCGACCACGGATGTCGATATCCAGGTCCTTAATGATACGCACGATGCCCGAAGACTTCACACCGTCGCCATAGCTCGAAACAGCCATGAAATCGATGTTGGTCGGCAGCTCGATCTTGCGCATCAGGTCGCCCATAAAGACAACGGCGCCGCGCAGGACCGCGATCAACACCAGATCCTTACCAGCGTAGTCGCGCGTAATCTCCTCGCCCAGGCGAGAAACGATACCTTCGATATCCTCCTGCGTAAACAGAACCTTCTCGATATCCGGATGTTGAGAAGCCATGACAACCCTTTCTTGTGCTTAATCGCCCACACACCGCCGTATGGACGCGAACTACACATTCTAGCAGCGCACGGGGTATATTTTCCAGCCCGCGCATCATCAGCGCGGGAATACCGTCAACGCCGCACAGAAAAGCTGGTACGAGGGGCTAATCCGCGTCAACCACGCGAAACAGATAGGCCACACGCGTCGCCGCCGTGCACTTAAAGCGTTCGTCCGCGCGAACTCCGGCGACCCACACCACGGCACCTCCCGGCGCCGTCCTCACCATGGGCACGCCGGCGCGCTCGGAAACGGGAATGCGAGCCTCTCCTAGCAAGTCGGATACCTTCTTGCTTCGGCCACTCATTCCTAACGGGCACATCACGTCTCCCGGTGCGGGACCGTCCACCCATAGGCGCGCCAATCGCGCCTCGGCAGGAATCTCGCCACGCGAGCCCGCCAGGATCCGCTCGCTATCGCTGTCGGCAAAACCCAGGGCAGCCGCGTCTACCAAAGCTGCCACTTCCCCGGCAGCCGCAAGCTCACGGGCGCGGCGCACGATATCGCATCCCGGTTCAACGGCCATCGGCTCTGCGACCAGCATACGTCCCCCGCCCAACGACAAACGACCGGGTACGGTAACCCAGTCCGCGACCAGGCCCTCGCGAGCCACCGGAGCCTTAAACGCCAGCATGCCAAATTCGACGCGTGCGTCAATCCCCGCCGGAAGCGTGACCGAGCCTGCGCCCTCGGCAACGCAGGAAAGGACTCGCTCCACATGTCGCATCTCTGGACGAGCGTCCGGATCGATGCGTTTGATCGCCAGTCGCACGATGCGCCGCGCGATTACCACCTCGGCCGCAGCAAGGCGTCTGGCATCGAGCACTAGCGCACCCGCCGCCTCCTTGCGCAGGCAGCTTCGAAACGCCTGTGCCGACAGCTGGGATAGAAACGCATCTTCGTCACCAAGGATCTCGCAGGCGGCGCCAATCGTCTTGCACACGCTCGCATTACGCTGTGCCACCACTGGCATTACCCGATGGCGCACGTAGTTTCGCAGATACGAGATATCCTCATTGCTCTCGTCCTCACGCCACGGCTGACCATGTACCTGTAGATAGCCCACGAGCTCGCCATGAGTTAGGTCGAGCAAGGGGCGCACCACGATATTCCTCCGGCGAGGAATGCTCGATAGGCCAGCGGGCCCTGAACCCTTAATCGCGTTCATCAAAAACGTTTCCGCGCGATCCGAAGACGTGTGCGCGGTGCAGATACGAGCCGCCGTTCGCGGTGCCCCCGTCTGGGCGCAGAGCTCGCGAACATACCTCCGCGCCGCGGCATAGCGCACCTCGCGGGCCGCGGCCTCAATATTGCCCGACTCCCCATCAAAATAAGCGTGCTCCACGCACAGCGGTAAACCATATTTCGCGCAGAGCTCACGCACAAAGGCCTCGTCGCCATCGGACGCCTTGCCGCGCAGATGATGGTTTACATGCAGCACATGCAGGCGCTCGCGAGCAATGGGGGCAACACCGCGTCCGTCTTGGATATCCAGCTTTGATGTGCACGCCATAAGAAGCAGTGCCGTCGAGTCCGCGCCGCCTGATACCATGAGCACGACAGGAGCAGCCTGCTGCCTCGTCCGGGTCTCATCGACTGCCCCAGGCACGGCATGGTGTCCATAATGCTGAGATACCGTAGGCATTTGCTTCCTCCTCTATTCGTCCGCACCCATTGTATCCTTTGGAATCTTATGTCTCGTCTGCACCTTCATATCCTCGGCAGTGGCTCTAAAGGCAACTGCGCACTCATCGAGGGCCCGCAGGGGCTCATTATGGTCGATGACGGACTGTCTCGCCGCGAGACATTAAAGCGCATGGCAGAACTGGGGCTCTCGGCAGACAACGTCTCGGCTCTTCTCATCACTCATGAGCACAGCGACCACATCAAAGGTCTCGATGTCTGGTGCAAGCACTGGCACGGCCCCCTCTATGCCGGCAGGGGCACACTTTCGAGCAAAGAAAATCTTTCGTATCTGTCTGTCGAGGAGTTCGATCCCGGTGACACCCTATCCATTGCCGGCATCCACGTGCAAACCTACTCAACATCACACGATGTCATCAATCCTGTCGGCTATCGATTTAATGCTCTCGATGATTCCATTGGGTTTGCCACCGACACCGGAGAGTTATCGAGCAAGGCCGTAGGCATCCTCAAAGACTGTCGAGTTCTCGCGCTCGAAAGTAACCACGATGTAACTATGTTGCGCGAAGGACCGTACCCACGCTTTCTTCAGGAGCGCATCCTGTCCACAAAGGGGCACCTCTCCAACAACCAGGCCGCCGAAGCCGCGCGAGAACTTGTTACCGATCGCACCGAACAGCTCATCGCCATGCATATCAGCCAGGACAATAATCGTCCAAGCCTTACCGTCAAAAGCTATGCCAACGCGCTTGATGCAAGTCTCGATGATGAACTCGGCAGCTCAGCCACCTGTTTTCAAGGGCCACGGAAGCTCTCGATACGCCCTGCAAGTCAGTATCAACCGACAACTATTCAATAGCCCACTCAAGACAACAAAAGGGGGCTGGGAATCACTTCCCAGCCCCCTTAATTCATACTCTCGATTGAAGCAGAGCCATCGTTAGTCGATAGAAATCTTCGTGACGTTCTTCTTCTCGACAATCTTGGGAACCGTAACGGTCAGGATGCCGTCAGCATACTTAGCCGAAAGGCCCTCGCTCGAAGCGTCCTTCAGATACACGCCGCGCGTCGCGCTGTACGAGCCGAACTCCTTCTGGAGGAAGTTCTTGCCCTCGTTTTCGGCGCTCTCCTCGACGTTCACACTGATCGACAGGCGACCCTCATTGAGCTCGACGTCGATGTCATCCTTGGCGACACCGGTAAGATACGCCTTGACCTCGTAGCCATCGCCCTTGTCCTCAACGTCAACGGGGAACGCCTTGGAGGCAATCGAGCTATTCGCCAGGTCGGTCATGTCATCAAACAAATCGAACAGCGAACTTGCAGAAGGACGGACGCCAAAAACCGAACGATAAGGAACCATGCTTGCCATGTTTACCACTCCTTGTAAGGACTGCCGAGTCATCTTCTAGGTGACTGGGACTTCTTTTGACGCTGTTATATATGCCCAGCCGCTTCTTATATATACATCGACTATAAAGTTTTTTGAGTCCAGTACTATAAGCATATCTAAGTGTGTATGACTCAGGTTTTAGTAAGGTTAAGGTTCTTTGAACCAGAGCTTAAATAACAAGTATGTTCGCAGCTACAAATAACAAGGGGCTTACAATGAGCGCGTACACGTTGTTGGTAACGAGCTAAAGGGCATCATGGACGACCAAAACCAGAACAATATGTTTATGCCGACGCAGGGCGAAGATACTTCTACGCAGCCGCCACGGTTCCATCGCCCCCACATCTCGCAAGAGCCCATCAATGACCCAGAGCCCGATTATGTGACGAGAAACCGATATCAAACGCTCGAGGATGCCCAAACGGGACGTAAACATATGGGCGTCGCCTCGGGAGACCCTGTATATCTGAAAGACGCACCACTATCTAAAAACAGCGCAGCTAGTGATGAGCCGATGAAAGCATCCGCCGCTCATCAACAAAGAGGGCCCCGACCCAAGCAAACCTTGACGCATTCGGCTCGCTATCTCGAAACGCCAAAACAGGGAAAATCAATCTTCGTTTCGTCAAGTAAACGACGCAAGCAGCATCAGCTGACAATTCTGCTTTTGATCATTGCGGCCATAGCAGTTGCCCTTGTTATACGATTTATTTTCTTTAAATAAAGGCTCAATACCGAAAACAACAAGATCGTCTGGTGTAATTGAGTCATTTACGCCCCGTAAACGCAAAAAAGGGGGAGGCCGCGAGGCCTCCCCCTTCTGCAGTTCAAGCGTACGGCTCGGTGCCGTCCACCGGTCAGCGGCGCCCTGGCCTCCCACGGGCTGGCCCCGCAGTACTCTCGGCGCGATGGGGCTTAGCTTCCGGGTTCGGAACGGGACCGGGCGTGCCCCCCATGCTCTGGCCGCTGACCGGTGGGCGGCGCCCACCGTTACGGTGTCCGGGTGTCTCGTCTACGTGCCCTGGGGGCCGCATGGCGCATAGGAAAGATCTGACTCGGGGGCATCCTCGTGCCCGGACCGCGCGCATGAGCGCTCAGTCCCGCGGGCCGCGAGGTGCGGTTCCGGAAGAGCTCGGGCGATTAGTGCGGCTCGGCTGAGGCTGTCGCCAGCCTTGCACCTGCCGTCTATCGACCAGGTAGTCTACCTGGGCCCTTACCGGAAGGAGAACTAATCCCTGGAACGGCTTCCCGCTTAGATGCCTTCAGCGGTTATCCGCGCCGCACGCGGCTACCCGGCCGTGCCGTTGGTCGACAACCGGTTCACCGGAGGTGCGTCCACCCCGGTCCTCTCGTACTGGGGGCAGCCTCCATCGATTCTCCTGCGCCCACGGAGGATAGGGACCGAACTGTCTCACGACGTTCTGAACCCAGCTCGCGTACCGCTTTAAACGGCGAACAGCCGTACCCTTGGGACCTGCTCCAGCCCCAGGATGCGATGAGCCGACATCGAGGTGCCAAACCTTGCCGTCGATGTGGACTCTTGGGCAAGATCAGCCTGTTATCCCCGGAGTACCTTTTATCCGTTGAGCGACGGCCCACCCACTCGGGGCCGCCGGATCACTAGAGCCTGCTTTCGCACCTGCTCGGCTTGTGGGCCTCGCAGTCAAGCCCGCTTGTACTCTTGCATTCAAAAGGACGGTTGCCGACCGTCCCGAGCGGACCTTCGCGCGCCTCCGTTACCCTTTAGGAGGCGACCGCCCCAGTCAAACTGCCCGCCTGGCACGGTCCCCGAGCCGGTTGACGGCCTCGGGTTAGGACGCCGGTCGCGCGAGGGCAGTATTCCAAGGGCGGCTCCCCGGGGGCTGGCGCCTCCGGATCTGTGCCTCCTGCCTATCCTCTACACGCGGGACCAGCGGCCAATGCCAAGCTGCAGTGAAGGTTCACGGGGTCTTTCCGTCCTTCCGCGGGTAAGTCGCATCTTCACGACCAGTGCAATTTCACCGGGTCCATGGTCGAGACAGCGCCCAAGTCGTTGCGCCTTTCGTGCAGGTCGGAACTTACCCGACAAGGAATTTCGCTACCTTAGGACCGTTATAGTTACGGCCGCCGTTTACCGGGGCTTGGCTTCGGGGCTTCGCGCGATGCGCTAACTCCTCCGCGTGACCTTCCGGCACCGGGCAGGCGTCAGACCCTATACGTCGCCTTGCGGCTTCTGCAGAGTCCTGTGTTTTTGGTAAACAGTCGCTTGGGCCTCTCCACTGCGGCCCGCCTCCGCTCCCCGGGCAAGCCGGTTCACGTACGCGCGGGCACCCCTTCTCCCGAAGTTACGGGGCCATTGTGCCGAGTTCCTTAACCATGGTTGACCCGATCGCCTCGGTATGTTCTACCCACCCACCTGTGTCGGTTTGCGGTACGGGCGCGATGGCGCCTGCCTAGGGGTTTTTCTAGGGACCTCGGGCTCACTCGCTTCGCTCGATCGCTTCGTCCGGAGCCTCGCCCTCGTGGAGACCGGATTTGCCTGGTCTCCGGGCCGCGCTCCATCACGGGGACGTCCAGAACCCCGCCGAGCCACCCCAATCCGTCGCCCCGTCGGTCGTGACGGTTCCATCGCGGTGCAGGAATGTCTGCCTGCTGCGCTTCGACTACGCCTTCCGGCCTCGCCTTAGCCCCCGACTGACCCTGGGAGGATTAGCCTTGCCCAGGAAACCTCGGGTTCACGGCGGACGAGTTACTCTCTCGTCTCTCGCTACTCATGCCAGCATTCTCGCTCCCAGAAGGTCCACGGTCGGTTCCCCTCCCGCTTCGCCCCCGCTGGGACGCTCCCCTACCGATGATTTGAATCATCCCGCCGCTTCGGTTCAGAGCTTAGCCCCGTGTATTGTCGGCGCATGTCCACTCGACCAGTGAGCTGTTACGCACTCTTTGAAGGGGTGGCTGCTTCTAAGCCAACCTCCTGGTTGTCTGCGCGGACGCACATCCTTTGCCACTCGGCTCTGAATTTGGGACCTTAGCGGGCGGTCTGGGCTGTTTCCCTCTCGAACACACAGCTTAGCCCACATGTTCTGACTGCCGCGCTCTAGACCCTCGGGCATTCGGAGTTCGGTTCGAATCGGTAGGCGGCGAAGCCCCCTCATCGATCCGGTGCTCTACCTCCCGGGGTTAACGCGCGACGCTAGCCCTAAAGCTATTTCGGGGAGAACGAGATATCTCCGGGTTTGATAGGCCTTTCACCCCTACCCGCAGGTCATCGCCGCCGTTTTCAACCGACGTGCGTTCGGCCCTCCACGGGGTCTTACCCCCGCTTCAGCCTGCCCACGGGTAGCTCACCCGGCTTCGCGTCTGCGGCCGCCGACTATGGTCGCCCGTTTCGGACTCGCTTTCGCTCCGGCTCGCTTTCCAGCTTAACCTCGCCGACGGCCAGCAACTCGCTGGCTCATTCTACAAAAGGCACGCCGTCACACCTCTGAAAGGGTGCTCCGACGCCTTGCGGGCGCACGGTTTCAGGTACTGTTTCACTCCCCTCCCGGGGTGCTTTTCACCTTTCCCTCACGGTACTTGTGCGCTATCGGTCACAGGAGAGTATTCAGGCTTGGAGGGTGGTCCCCCCTGCTTCGGACCGGGTTTCACGTGCCCGGCCCTACTCAGGGACCTCCGCCGGGGTCCATCCCAGGGTGCGCCTACGGGGCTGTGACCCTGTGCCGCCGGCCCTCCCATGCCGTTCGGCTCCCCTGGATGGATCCCCGCCGGGAGCGCCAGCTCCCGGGCGGGAGGCCCTGCAACCCCGGCGGCGGTATAGGCTGGCGCCCGCCCGCTCGCCGGTTTGGCCATCGGTCCCCTTTCGCTCGCCGCTACTCGGGGAATCTCGCAGTTGATTTCTTCTCCTCCGGGTACTTAGATGTTTCAGTTCCCCGGGTTGTCCTCCCCCAAGGTATGCGTTCCCAAGGGGGATGCCAGGACCTCTCCTGGCGGGTTCGCCCATTCGGAGACCCGCGGGTCGAAGGGTGTGTGCCCCTAACCGCGGATTATCGCAGCTTGCCGCGTCCTTCATCGGCTTCCTGTGCCAAGGCATCCGCCGTGCGCCCTACATATCTTCCCGCGCATCATCCGCGCGGGTGCCGTAAACTCGCTAATGGCGCGCCGCCCCTCTCGGAGCGGCGCGATAATGGGTGTCGCATACCGCCGCGCCCCGCGAGGGGCGCTAGGCGGTCAGATGCTTCTCACTTCTCCAACTTTCATTGCAGCGCCGCCGCGCCCGCTCGGGCGTCGGCGGCGAATATATGATTGAGAATCGATCAGATCAGATGTTGAATCTAGATCCATGCTCGCTATGCGGCTCTCAAGGTACGCGGGTGCGTGCCCCGGGGACCGGACGCTGCGGGCTGCTCGCCGGGAGGACAGGCCGGACGGGTTTTTTCCATCATCCGCGCCGCCTATTCGAGTTGGGTATTCTTCCTGGAAGATGCTTCTCCCTAGAAAGGAGGTGATCCAGCCGCACGTTCCCGTACGGCTACCTTGTTACGACTTCACCCCCCTCACCCTCCACACCTTCGACGCCTCCCCCCTCGGAAGGTTGGGCCGGCGGCTTCGGGTGCAGACGACTCGGGTGGTGTGACGGGCGGTGTGTACAAGGCCCGGGAACGCATTCACCGCGGCATGCTGATCCGCGATTACTAGCAACTCCGACTTCATGGGGGCGGGTTGCAGCCCCC
>USAX01000021.1 GCA_900552705.1 uncultured Collinsella sp.
GTAAGCAATTCATACGCGGGCCTCCTTTCGCATCCCGGTTCCGTGGTTGGCTTAATTACCTACCGCCTTTGTGTGTTTTGAATAGTACGAGCATTGTTTCCCTCGGTCAATCACTTAAAAGCGCTAATCTGTTATCTGTTTTATAGATAGCAATCGAGAGGATGGACGTCAATGACCCTCCAGCAGCTTCGTTTTCTGATTGCCGTGGCAGAGTCCGGCTCAATCAACGCTGCAGCTCAGCGCCTCTATACCGCTCAGTCCAACATCTCAAACGCCGTCAAAAGCCTCGAGCAGGAGCTCCATCTGGAAATCTTTACGCGCTCCAGCCGCGGCGTCACGCTCACCAACGACGGTACCGAGCTTTTGGGCTATGCGCGCCAGGTCGTAGAGCAGGCAGATATGCTCGAGGCCCGCTACGAGGGCGGCGGCACACCTCAGGCCCGCCTTGCCGTCTCGGCCCAGCACTACGCTTTTTCGGTCAAGGCCTTTGTCAACGTCGTCGAGCGCTGCCGCGACAGTAAGTTTGAGTTCATCATGCGCGAGACCACCACCTCGCAGATCATCGACGACGTCCGCGCATTTCGCAGCGATATCGGCATTCTGTACCTGGATGACTTTAACGCCCGCGTTCTGCAGAAGGCCTTCGCCGATGCCCGCGCAAGCTTCCATCCCCTCTTCGACGCGACGGTCCACGTCTTCGTTAGCGAACGCCACCCGCTCGCACGCCGCCCTCAGCTGTCCCTTGCCGACCTCACGCCCTATACGCGCTACAGCTTTGAGCAGGGAACCTCAAACTCCTTCTATTACGCCGAGGAACCTTTTAGCTATATCCCTTGCGACCGCAACATACGAATCTCGGACCGCGGAACACTTACTAACTTACTTATCACGTCGAACGGTTACACCCTGTCGACCGGTGTCCTTTCCAATGAAATGCAGTGGGGTATGGCATCGATCCCGTTAGCAGACGCCCCAACGATGCACGTAGGATATATCATGCACGACGAGCGCAAGCCCTCTCCTCTCTTGCGGCAATACCTCGACGAGCTCAACCGCATCATCCATGCCAACTAACTGTCGGAAGACGGGATAGAAATCGTAAATTGCTAGCCCCCGGCAGGCATGGCGCTACAATGGTCACTCACACGAAGCGTACCCAACGAAAGGAACCATGTGAAGGTCATCATCTATACCGACGGCTCGGCCCGATCAAATCCGGGACGCGGCGGCTACGGCGCCGTGCTCAAGTACACCAACCCCGCCGGCAAGACCTTCACCTCCGAGCTTTCGCGTGGCTACGCCAAGACCACTAACAACCGCATGGAGCTCATGGCGGTCATCGTGGCGCTCGAGGCACTTAACCGCCCCTGCGAGGTCGAGGTCCATTCCGATTCGCAATACGTCGTCAACGCCTTCAACAAACACTGGATCGACGGCTGGAAAAAGCGCGGGTGGAAAACTGCCAACAAGCAGCCCGTCAAGAACCGCGACCTGTGGGAGCGCCTGCTTGCCGCAAAGAGCAAGCATAAGGTGGAGTTCATCTGGGTTAAGGGGCATGCCGGCCACGAGCTCAATGAGCGCTGCGACGAGCTCGCCACCACCGCGGCCGACGGAGCCAACCTCGATATCGACACCGGCTTTAGCGAGAGCGACCTGTAACGGCGTTTTCGCACGCTTTTATGTCCTCCCGCGCTACACTCGTCCTGTAGGCCAAACAACGCAAGGGGGACACATGCTGCGCATCGCAACCATCGGCACATCCATGATCACCGACGACTTTATCCAAGTCGTCAATGCCAACGACCAGGCTACATTCGTAGGCACGCTCTCGCGCGACGCAGATCGTGGCGCCGCCTTTACCGCCGAACACGGCGGCGAACGCAACTTCACCGCACTTGACGAGCTTGCGTCCGCCGACGACGTCGACGCCGTCTACATCGGCAGCCCCAACGCGCTCCATCACGAGCAGGCGCTCGCCTGCATCGCCGGTGGCAAGCACGTCATCGTCGAGAAGCCCTTCTGCGCCACCGAAGCGCAGGCACTGGAAGTCTTCCGCGCTGCCGAGGCAGCAGGCGTCGTGGCCCTCGAGGCCATGCGCCCGCTTCACGACCCCGCCTTCCACGCCATTGAGGACGCTCTGGGCGAGATTGCGCCCATTCGCCGCGCCTCACTGCGCTTTGGCAAGTATTCCTCACGCTACAACGAAATCCTCGCTGGACGCGCCACCAATATCTTCGACTGCAATATGGCATCGGGTTCCCTCATGGACATTGGCGTCTACGCCGTCGAGCCCATGGTCGAGATTTTCGGCATGCCCTCTGGTCTCACCAGCATGACCACGCTGCTCGACCCCTCAACGCAAGAGCTCACCCATGGCCCCATCGACGGTTGCGGTTCCATTCTCGCCAGCTATGGCGGTGGCCGTATCTCCGTCGAGCTCGCGCACTCCAAAATTACGAATGACCTGCTGCCCTCGCAGATCGAAGGCGAGCGTGGCACTATCCAGATCGACCATCTGTCCACGCCCCGCAACGTCCGCATCGACTATCGCGGCGACGTCGTACGCGGCTCGGCGACCGAGGCACCGCGCGAACAGGACGACAACGGCCGTGCGCTCGATCTGCCCAAATCGAGCAACACTATGGAATACGAACTCATAGACTTTGTCACCGCCATCGGTAACATCGATAACGTTAAGGAAGAGATCTGGGAGACCCCAGCGGGACGCCACGAGCTCGGCCACTACCGCGATGTCACGCTCGTCTCGCTCCGCATCATGGATGCCGTGCGTCAGCAGGCCGGCATTACCTTCCCCGCCGATTCAGTCAAGCAGGCCTAGCGATGGGCCTCTTCGATACGTTCTTCTCCAGCGTCACCGGCAGCAGTCGAGAGCCTCAAAAACCATCAAACATCGAGCTCGAGCTGCGCCGCAGGCTTACTGTGCTCGCAAGCGACGAGGCCACTCAAGACACTCCGCAGCGCTATTTTCTGCGGTGGGAGGGCCAAGTCCAGGGCGTTGGTTTTCGCTTTACCAACACCAACCTCGCGCAGGCACGCGCACTCACCGGCTGGGTGCGTAACATGGAAGACGGCTCCGTCGAGATGGAGATACAGGGGGCTCCGGCAAACATCCTATCTCATCTCGAGGCGCTTCATGCCTCCTACGAGCGCATGGGAACGCGTTTTCGCCTCGCAGACGCCCAGGCCCGAGCCCCACTTACCAATGAAGACGGTTTCAGTCCTCGTTATTAGTATTGTGTGCTAAATACGGTATCATTTACCTACGACCGTTGACAGAAAAGAGGCGAGGCGCGTGGCGGTGCAAAGAAGAAACACCAAGCAGCGGAAGCTGGTTCTTGACGCCGTGCGCCAAAGCTATAACCACCCCACCGCCGATGAGATCTACAACGCCGTGCGCGCGCAGGATGACAAAATCAGCCGCGGTACGGTCTACCGCAATCTCAATCTCTTGGCCGACGCCGGGGAGATCCTCTCCATCAAGACACCGGGCGGCAGCCGCTTCGATCGCACCATCGAGCCGCATGCGCATATCATCTGCACCTCGTGCAGCCGCGTCATCGACGTACCGCTCCCCTTCGATGCCCAACTCGACGCCAAGGCGTCCGAGCAAATCGGCTGGAACGTCACCTCGCACTACACCATCTTCGAGGGCCTCTGCCCCAACTGTAGGTAGATTTTGGGACATGCCTACTCAGCAAGTAGACGACGCAGCTCTTCTTCAACCGCGCGCACGTAGCGGACACGGTCATTGACACCGCGCATGCTGGGATTGCAGTCCTCCATCAGATAGGGATGGCCCACCACGTTGAGCATGTCGCGATCGTTTTCGTTATCGCCAAACGCCATCATTTCGTTAGGTGAGATCCCCAGCGCGCAACCATAATCGGCAAGCGCGGACCCTTTGCCCGAATCAAAGCCGATAAAATCGGTCCATTCGGTTCCCGACGTCATCACGTCGACACGGTCGCTAAAGAGGCGCTCGAAATACTCCAGCGCCGCCGGCTGCTCTGTCTCGGGCGTTTGAAACGCAATCTTAATGACATCCTCGTCAATGTCCTCGGGACGGTCGACCACCGCCACATCGCAGTGGACCTCGTAACGCAAATGGTCGACGAACGCATCGTTGCCGCTCATGGTATAGAGGTGCCCCTCACACGAAAGGGTCACGTCGGCATGGGGAAAGGCGACCACGGCATTCGCGATATCCATAGCAAGGCTACGCTCCATGGAACGCTTGACAACGGCATGCCCCTCGCTCATCACCAGGGCTCCGTTTTCGCACACATAGGCGAGCTCATCGGCCACCGGGGCAAACAGATAGCGCAAGCTCGCATATTGACGGCCGCTCGCCGGCATAAACACGATACCGCGACGATGCAGCTCATCGATGAGCTCAAAGGCCTCGGAACGTGGCTCGCGCTCCCCCGGATGCAGCAACGTGCCGTCCAAATCGCAGGCGATCAGCTTGATTCCCTCAAGACCCATATGCTTCCCCCAAAGTCTCTCATCAACAGCAAGACGGACTTTGAATGGCAATCCCTCAAAGCCCGTCTTGCGCATACGCGCGCTTAGCCGCGCGTCTTTTTTACGATCGTAAAGTCTGAAGCCATACTCACAACAACATCCGCCGCGCTCGATGCAAAGCGTCGACTGGCATCGAGCGCGCGTGCGACCACCGAGAGCCGAACGCCCCCAATGCCCCGGAGCATACGACCCAAAACCGGTTGCACCGGCGTATACATGCGCACGGTATGCTCGTCCGAGTCACCCCGGAAGAGCGGCGCATGCATGTTGCCGATCTCCCAGCACGCATGTGCGAGCACAATCGGATCCATGCGGTCGACTTCGACCAAATAGACCTCGGCGCTGCGCAGGCGCACGACAACCGCTACGGGCACCGCGCCCGTGCGGTCAATAGCAAGCACGTCACCGTCGGCAAGACGCTCGCCATCAGTGGCATCCAGCCGGGCATTCACCGTGCGCCCCAGCTCCGTCACGCCCACAAACAGGCGCGCATCAGCCTGGTCCCAATCGAGTAGCAGCTCGTCAACCTCAAAGACGCCACCCAGCTCCCGACGAAGCAGGAGTTCATAGGACGGGTCGTTGAGATTTCCCAAGCGCTCCGTAGCTACCAGGTCCACGGACATCAACTAGTCCTCGACCTCGACGAGCTCGATATCAAAGTTGAGGTCCTTGCCGGCGAGCTCGTGGTTGGCGTCGAGCGTCACGGCCTCGGCCGTCACATCGATGACCACGGCGGGGACGGGCATGCCGCTCGGCGTGGACAGGAAGAGCTTCATGCCCTTCTCGATCTGCTCGATATTGGGAACCTGCTCGGCCGGGAAGGTGATAACCATCTCGGGGTTGCGCTCGCCGTAGGCATCGACAGCAGGAATGTGCACGGTCTTCTTCTCGCCCACCTGCATGTCGACAACAGCGGCGTCGAAGCCCTTGATCATCTGGCCGGCGCCGCAGGTGAACTCCAGCGGCTCGCCGCGATCGTAGGAGCTATCGAACTGCGTGCCGTCGTCGAGCGTGCCGCGATAATGGGTCTTGACCTTCTTGCCCTGGTTGGACATGGTAACCTCCGTGATAAGGGCGGCGCACAACGCGGGCCGCCGTGAACATATGGCGCTAACTATACCCTAGTCATACAATTCAAAGACAGTTTGCAAAGAAACGCTGCAACCGGAGGAACCATGGCATATCCCGTATTTGACCTACACTGCGACACCGCCGACCGCATCGGCTGGGCCACGCTCGATCTCGACCTGCGCTTTACCGCCGGCACCGACGGCTATTTCCCCGGCGACGAAACGCATCCGCAGGATTTCGACCTCATCGAGGGCAACGCCTGCGCCATCTCGCTCGCAAAGATCGGCAACACGCCGTGGGCACAGTGCTTCGCCACGTTTGTCCCCGACGAGATTCCCACCGCCCACGCCGCACGCTTCCAAGCACAGATCATGGCGCACATGAGCGGCCAGGCAATGCTCAACCACGACCGCATGGTCAACGTACGCAGCGCCGCTGACATTCGCCCTGCACTCAAAGACGGCAAGGTCGCCTGCATCCACACCATCGAAAACGCCACGTTCTTTGCCGAGGACCCCGCGCTGATCGAGGCGCTCAAGAGCCTGGGCGTACTCATGTCATCGCTCAGCTGGAACGCGCAGGGACCGCTCGCGAGCGGCCACGACACCCACGCCGGCCTCACCGCCGCCGGCATCGAGGCGCTTACGCAGATGGAACACGCCGGCATGATACTCGACGTCTCCCACCTCAACGATGAGTGCTTTGACGAGGTTGTCGCCCACGCCACGCGCCCCTTCGTCGCCAGCCACTCCAACTCCCGTGCGGTTTGCGGCGTCAAGCGCAACCTCACCGACGACCAGTTCCGTACCATTCGCGACATGGGCGGCATCGTCGGCCTCAACTACTGCAGCGAGTTCCTCTCCAACGAAGCAACCGACGAGACCGCCGCAGATGTCACCTTCGACCAGCTGGCAGCCCATATCGAACACTGGCTCGACCTGGGCGGCGAAGATGTCATCGCGCTCGGCGGCGACTGGGACGGCGCCAAGGTACCCGACTTCCTCTCCGATGCCAGCAAGATGCCCGAGTTCCAGAACATGCTTTCCAAGCACTTTGGCAAGACCGTGATGCAAAAGCTCTGCAGCGACAACGCCCTTGCCTTCTTCGAGCGTTATTAATTTCACATCCCTTGAGCGGGCCGGTATGCCGAGCGATCGACATGCCGGCCCGTCCCCAATCCAAAGGATAACTTTTGACGCAGCAATTTACGATTTTCCTACCCCGACCGGATGGGACGCCCATCCCCGTCGTCGTTACCAAAAAGCGCGTCAAGAACTTCAACCTGCGCGTCACATCGAGCGGTGAGGTCCACGCCAGCGCACCGCTCGACGCCAGCCGCGAGCGTATCGAAGCGTTTGTAAAGCGCAACAACGGCTGGATTATCAGCCGACTTGCCCAGCGCGAGCAACGTCAGGCGACGGCGCGAGAACCGCTCAGTCCCCTCTCGATCATTGCGCTTTGGGGCAAGCCCATCACGGTACAGGACGCACTCGATCACAACTTTGCATCACCCGCACCGCGACCCAAGCAGGTCACCTTCGCAAGTTTTATGGGTACCGACGAATCGAACGAAGGCCCACAGGCCAAGCGGCGCGCAATCCTCGACGGCCTAACGTCCGACGAGCTCCAAGTCCATATCGACCAGCTCTATACGTCCGAGGTCACATCGGCGCTACGCGATATTGTGCACGCGTACGAAATCGCAATGGGTGTCGCCGTTTCCCGCGTTTCCGTACGCAGCATGAAAACGCGCTGGGGCTCGTGCACGCCCAAAACCGGCGCCATTCGCATCGCACGAGAACTTGCCGCCTACCCCGTCGAATGCCTCGACATGGTTGTCGCCCACGAGCTCGTCCACTTGCTCGAGCCAAGCCACAATCAGCGGTTCCACGCCCTGCTCGACACGTACTGCCCCAACAATAGAGCTCTGTCGCAGCGACTCAAAAAACCGCCCGCCAACGAGCTTTAGCGTCAGCTAGCGCACGCGCTCGATCTCGACGCCACAGCTTGCCAGGGGAAGACCGACGGGCGCCCAAGGCTTATCGAGCTTAACACGCACGCCAAGCAGCAAGGGATAACGACGTAGCAGCATCTGGGCCACACCCTCGGCTGCAGCCTCGATGAGCTTAAACGTATGCTCGCGCAGATAGCCATCGACATCGTGGCACACCGAGCCGTAATCAATAGAGGCATCCAGGTTATCGTGCTCCCCCGCCGCGCGCAGGTCGGCATAGAGCACCAAGGACACGACAAACTTCTGCCCCAGGGCGTTTTCCTCGGGATACACGCCGTGGTTGGCAAAGACCTCGAGACCATCGATAGTAATGCGGTCGGCATGGCGCAGGTCGTCATAGCTCACATGGGGCACCGCCGTTGCGGCGGAAATCTCGCCCCTGCCACGACGGGCAAGCTCGGCACCCTCGGTCTTGGTTGCATTCTCGGGCAGCTTTTTGTTAGTCATCGCGATCGTCTCCTTCGTTCAGAACCCCGACCGCGCATACCGACTACACGCGAATCGACAGGTTCTTTTTATCATCGCTCCAGTTGCAGGCATTGCGCGCAGGGCATGCAAAGCAGGCGCGCGACGCTTTGTCGGCTGCATAGAGCAGACGCTCAAGCGGCTGGCTGTTCACGCGCAGCTTTCGATGGCCCAGAATGGCCGTCTTAATGGCTGCGGCATCTGCCGGCTCAAACGCCACGTCTTCGGGCATGCCGCCGAGAATCGCATCGGCGACGCGTTCGCTTGCAACATCATGGGATATACCCGATTCATACTGTTCATCTTTGCCGATATCGTGAAGAAGTGCCGTGGCATAGATGACCTCGCGGTCAAATTTGAGCTCTTCCTCGAGATTCTTGATCCACATAATACGGGCGACATCCAGCAGATGGTCGATACCGTGGCGGCAAAAGATGCGCCCCGATTCCAACTGCGCAATGTTTCCCAGATGCCGCCGGAACAGTCCGTTGGCACAGATGTAATCAATGCAAGGCATGGCACCAAAGGGAGTCAGACCCGAAGCCATAAAGCCGCGACGCGACGTTCCTTCATCGGTCTTCGATGCAAAGTCGTTGACGACTCTCATGGTTAGCGGCCCAGCATCCTAAAGAATCGCTCCTCGAGCGACGGATCGGTCTCAAAGACACCGCGACGAGCAAGCGTTACGGTCTTGGTACCGGGCTTTTGCACGCCGCGCATGGTCATGCACATATGCTCGGCTTCCATCAGCACGATTGCCCCTTGGGGGGCAAGATATTCCATGAGGGCATCGGCAACCTGTGTACACAGCTGCTCCTGCAGCTGCAGACGACGGGCATAGACCTCAACCGTGCGAGCAAGCTTAGACAGACCCGCCACGCGGCCGTTAGGGATATAGCCGATCGCAGCCTTGCCATAAAACGGCAGCAGATGGTGCTCGCACAGCGAGTAAAACGTGATGTCGCGCTCGATAACTAAATCGTTCGAAGCGACGGCAAAAGTTTTGGACAGGTGCTCCTCAGCGCTCTGGTCCATGCCGCCGGCAATCTCGCCATACATGCGGGCGACGCGTGCCGGCGTCTCCAGCAGGCCCTCACGAGTTGGGTCCTCGCCTATGCCCTCAAGCAACAGCTTTATGGCGGTCTCAACTTTTTCCTGATCGACCATCTAGGCCTCACTCTTCCGATTTTGCGTTCGCGCTATGGTACCACGCCCTCCGGCATCGGCCACAAGCTACATAGTATGGGTCGAATAGACCGGATCGTCTCGCCAAAGCTCCACAGCGTCGCAAAGCGAAACGCCCTCGCGCGCGGCACGAGTGCGCGTGGCGTTCATGTCGATCACCCGCTGATTACTCGAACCCCTAAAACGCAAGGAGATATCGTACAGGTCTTGAACGAACGGGCCGTCCACCAACATATCGAGGCAGGCAAGGATACGGTCCGTCACCTCGGTATGATGACGGCCGCCCGGCATAAGTTCCTCGAGCACGTCGCCGGTAAAGCACCAAATGGTCTTCCCCGACTCCACAGGATAGGCCGCACGCACGCGTTCGATAAAGTCAACGAGACCCGCCTGATTCTCGGGTTCCATGGGCTCGCCACCCAGAATCGTCAGGCCATCAATAAAGGGATGGTCAAGACTGTCGATAATCTTGTCCTCGACGGCACGGTCGAACGGTTCACCCGCGGCAAAGTCCCACGCGACGGAGTTAAAGCAATTCTTGCACCCACGACGGCACCCACTCACAAACAGAGAAGTACGAACACCTTCCCCATCAGCAATGTCGAAATACTTAATGTTCGCGTAGTTCATAGGTAACTCTCCCGGGAGGCCGGGACATATCATCCCGTCCTCAAACATTCTCGGCCTGCGGCCTGCGAAACTGCGGGCGGGACGATATGTCCCGGCCTCATGCAAAGGGTAACTCAATGAACGAAGCGAACATCGAGTATAGGGTTCGAGGTCCAATAAAAACTTTGTTGCAGCCCAACCGTCATCGCAAGCAAAACGTTGTTGCAAGTCAACTCATTTCCGCTAAGAACTTCGAGAAGTGAGCAGACCGCATGCTGCATCTCAACTATGTCAACTTGGCTGAACCGAGAGGGCCGCTTGGGCTTTTGCTCGATATGAGTTCCGCACGCAAAGAAGGCCACTTAATGTGGCCTTCGTCTTGCGCAGGACTGTCCGAAATAGCGAGCAAATGCCCAAGCGGCCCTCTCGGTTCAGCCCCGGAGCGGTATTAGAGATGCAGCACGCGGTCGCGGATCTCCTCGGTTCGACCCTGGTTCCAGAATTGAGTACCGATGTAGCCGCACGTACGACGGGCGACATTCATCTTCTCCTGATCGCGGTTGCCGCAGTTGGGGCACTCCCACACCAGCTTGCCGTCATCCTCGACAATCTTGATCTCGCCGTCATAGCCGCACACCTGGCAGTAATCGCTCTTGGTGTTGAGCTCGGCATACATGATGTTGTCGTAGATGTACTGCATCACGCGAATGACAGCCTTAAGGTTGTCCTGCATGTTGGGAACCTCGACGTAGGAGATGGCACCGCCCGGCGAAAGCTGCTGGAACATGCCCTCAAACTTGAGCTTATCGAAAGCATCAATCTCCTCGGACACATGGACGTGGTAGCTGTTGGTAATGTAGCCCTTGTCCGTCACACCCGGAATAATGCCAAAACGGCGCTGCAGGCACTTGGCGAACTTGTAGGTCGTCGACTCAAGCGGGGTGCCGTACAGTGAGAAGTCGATATCGCTTTCGGCCTTCCACTCGGCGCATTTGTCGTTCATGTGCTGCATGACGGCCATGGCAAACGGCGTGCCTTCCTTCTCGGTGTGGCTGTGGCCCGTCATGTACTTGACGCACTCATACAGACCGGCATACCCCAGGCTGATGGTGGAATAGCCGCCCACGAGCAGTTTGTCGATCGTCTCGCCCTTCTTAAGGCGCGCCAGGGCGCCGTACTGCCACAGAATCGGTGCGGCATCCGAAAGCGTGCCCATCAGGCGCTCATGACGGCACAGCAGGGCACGATGGCACAGCTCAAGGCGCTCGTCGAAGATCTTCCAGAACTTGTCCATGTCCTGATGCGAGCTCAGTGCGACATCGGGCAGGTTGATGGTCACAACACCCTGGTTAAAGCGGCCATAGTACTTAGGTTTGGTCGGGTCATAGTTCAGCGCGTTGGCAACATTGTTAAAGCCGTTGCCCGAACGGTCGGGCGTCAGGAAGCTGCGGCAACCCATGCAGGTGTAGCAATCGCCATTGCCGGCGGTCTCACCCTTAGACAGCTTGAGCTCACGCATCTTCTTCTCAGAGATGTAGTCGGGCACCATGCGCTTGGCGGTGCACTTGGCAGCCAGCTGGGTCAGGTAGAAGTACGGGGAATTCTCGTGAACGTTATCGTCCTCGAGCACGTAGATAAGCTTGGGGAATGCCGGGGTAATCCACACGCCAGCCTCGTTCTTAACGCCCTCGTAGCGCTGGCGAAGCGTCTCCTCCACGATCATGGCAAGGTCGTGCTTCTCCTGAGGCGTACGGGCCTCGTTGAGATACATAAAGACCGTCACGAACGGCGCCTGGCCATTCGTGGTCATAAGGGTCACGACCTGATACTGAATCGTCTGGACGCCGCGACGGATCTCGTCACGCAGACGGTCCTCAACGACCTCACGGACCTTCTCGGCAGACGCAGAGACGCCAAGCTCCTCGAGCTCGCGGGCAACCTCGCCGCGAATCTTCTGACGGCTCACCTCGACAAACGGAGCCAGGTGGGTCAGCGAAATCGACTGGCCGCCATACTGGGAAGAGGCGACCTGGGCGATAATCTGCGTCGCGATATTGCAAGCAGTCGAGAAGCTGTGCGGCTTCTCGATCAGCGTGCCCGAGATAACGGTGCCGTTCTGGAGCATATCCTCCAGGTTCACCAGGTCACAGTTATGCATGTGCTGGGCAAAGTAGTCCGAATCGTGGAAGTGAATCAGGCCCTCGTTGTGGGCATCCACGATCTCCTGGGGCAGCAGCACGCGCTGCGTCAGGTCCTTGGAAATCTCGCCGGCCATGTAGTCGCGCTGGACGGAGTTGACGGTCGGGTTCTTGTTGGAGTTCTCCTGCTTGACCTCTTCGTTATTGCACTCAATCAGCGACAGGATCTTGTCATCGGTCGTGTTCTTTTGGCGCTTCAGGCTCTGAACATAGCGGTAGATGATGTAGTGGCGAGCGACCTCGTAGCAGTCGAGACGCATAATCTCGTCCTCGACCAGATCCTGGATCTCCTCGACCGATACGGTGTGGCCGGCCTTCTCACATGCCTCGGCGACGTTTTGTGCCGCATAGATCACCTGGCGGTCGGTAAGGCGAGAGCCTTCCTCGACCTCCAAGTTTGCGGCGCGGATCGCATTGACGATCTTATCGATGTCAAAGGTAACCTCGGTGCCGCTGCGCTTGATGATCTTCATCCTCTTGCCTCTTTCGCATCGTAGCCTCATTGCGCTTCAGGGCCAAACGATGCCCGGCAGGGCTTGCCCCTGTCTTGCGGCGCCGTCGCGCAATCTGTGTTCTCGATAACCATAGGCCCTCATGCGGACAATCCTCGCAGCCATTCAAGGGGCCCAAAGATCTATCCAAATGGGGCGAATAAGGTTCTCGTTCTCTGTCCGCCATCTATCATACGACAAAGAGGCATCTATATCCTGTATTCTTTTTTTAGGTCAAACACAACATATAGTGTTTCAGCAGGTCAAAGCAATTGGTCAATTTGCAGACGCATTATAAATGAAAGCCTCTTGGCAGACTGCTAAAACGTTATCAACCCAACTACCTGCACAGCAGTTTTGAAACCCCCTCAACCGTGCCGCCGCCAAATAGCACCAAAACCAAGCCGCTCACGCCAAAAGAATCCAAAAGATTATGCTTGACCAACATGTTGCGGTCGAATGCCGGCGGGCAGGGCGACAAGGAAAGGCCGGGACGCGAGCCATTCACGTCCCGGCCTTTCAAGATCGACAAGATCGGCAGCTTTAGAAAGGCCCGATTCCTATAGCAGGCTCGGACACATCGTCATTAAGGCCGAAACCAGCAACCGTCCGTACTATACCATAACGTTCGTAATGCACTGTTTTGGCTGGTAGATTCGCTAAAGCTTACGTTCGTATCGTTCGTACAGTTAACCTGTGTCCGCGACGTTGGTGGACTGTTTGGTGGGCTACCAGACGGACGGGAGAAACGGACGAGCGATGTTCTACACGCCGGGCTCGGTCAGGGTCATAAACGAGAAAACGAACAAGTGGCAATCCCGCTACACCTACTACGAGGAGACGAATGGTCGCCGCCGCAAGCGTCAGGTCGCCCGTAACTACACCGCGACCTCGCTCCGCGAGGCCAAGCGCATCTCCGCGCAGATTCACATGGAGCTTGAGCGTGAGGCTCAGGCAATGCTTGATTTCAACCTCCACGCGCAACCAGACGTCCTCCTCTCGGAGTACGCGAGCGGCGTTCCCCGACGGCTACGGGGAGGCCGACCTCAGGTCGCTCGCCTTCATCGACGCGTGCCAGGACTTCATCTTCCACGGGAAGACGGGCAGGGGCAAGACCCACCTCGCCATCGCGATCGGCGCCTCCGCCGTCAGGGCCGGCAAGTCCGTGAGGTTCTTCACCGTCGCGCAGCTCGTGATGCACCTGGCCGACGCGCGCGACCGCGGCGGGCTGCGCAGGGAGATAGATGACCTGCTGTCGGCGGACCTGCTGGCGCTCAACGAGCTCGGCTACGCGCCGCTCGACGTCGAGGGGGCGAGGCTGCTCTTCCAGGTCATGTCGGCCCCCGAGGGCACCCAGAGCCTCATAGTCGCCACAAACATAGAGTCCAGCAGTGGGGCACGGTGTTCGGCGACGACAAGATGGCCGCTGCCGTCGTGGACAGGCTCGTCTACACGGGCAGGCTGGTGAAGTTCAACGGCGCCAGCTACAGGATGGAGAACGCGCTGATGCTCGGAAAGGGTGAGGCCGAATGAATTACGCCGCAGAGGACTGCCCGGTGAACAGGATGAGGGACCCGCGACGCCGGCGGCTGGGAGGCGCCGACGCTCTGCGGGCTCTTCCAGTGCCCGGGCTGCGAGCTGACGCCGGATCACCCGCTGATGACGGGCGAGGAGGACGGGATGGAGGAGGTGCCCCCGGAGGATTGGGAGATACCGTTCTAGGCAGCGGGCGGGCCGGCATGAGGGTGTCGAAATTCGACAGACGGATTTGTCGATTTTTACTTGACGGAATACACGATAGCGGGGGTCGGAGACCCCCGCTATCGTGTAGAACGGGGCCACGGCGTAGCGACCAACCCGCAGCTCAGGGGTACCGCCGCAGTCGGGTTGCGCCGGTCGTGCGCTAACCGCAGTCAGGTGGCTTCTTCGCGCTGCTGGCGGAGCTAACGGCGCGAACGGGCAGAAGGCTTGCCTGCCGCCTCGGCCACCGCAGTCGCTTCCCTTATCCTGCTCCGCCCGCTCGCGGGCGGAAAGACGCTGCAAACGGGCACATCCGTAAATCAGCTGTGACCACGCACACCGTCAAGGTTCAACGTCTCAAAATTTAACGATTGAAGCGAAGAGAGTGCCCGAACGGAGTCCTCTGTTGCCGCTTTTCCCGTTAGAATTCGACTGATGGAACCATACACCATGCCCTCAAGGGTTTCCTGCGCCGTGCGAAGAAATTGCATCTTTGCGCTTTTGGAGTAAAGATCACTCACCTTCTTTTCGTCTTTGATGACCCATCCGAGCATTTGCCTGATACCATCGTCCTCTGCCCAAATGACATTTAATCCTTCGGAAACGCAGTGGTCGTAGTAGATAAGGCATCTACAAGAAAAGGCACGAAGAGCAAAAAACTCAGTCCATAGCTCTTCGCCAAGATAAGGGCGCAGTTCCTCAAGATGGTCGTTTTTGCAGTATTCCAGTGCACGGTTCGTGCCATCACCGCACTCCATACCACCAATTTTAAGCAGGTTCTCCCTATGGCGCTCATGCGGAAGAAGAATGGAATCAATGCTAACGCATGGGCTGCTCAGCTCCCTAAGACGAAGCACTTCTTTCCATACCCGCTCAGCAGCTTGAGCCTGTCGCTCAATTGTATACAACTGACTTTTTTGCTGTTGAGACAAAACCGCGTTGATGATTCCGCTCTGGCGGGAAAGTACCTCCTTGTTTTGGTCTATGCTTTTCTGTAGTTTTGCGTTTTCTGCCTTGAGCCTATTCTCACGCGCATAGCCAACGAAAGTAGCTGCGAGAAATGAAATAGCCGGTAGAGCGAGTTCTAAACCATGCCCCGTTAAAAACCGCACAATCGCTGTGCTTATGTTATCCACCTGTATCCTCCGCTCAATCAGCCGCACGCTATCAGCAAACAACCGATAACGCAAGAATAAAACGATGCTTGTTGCGTCACTGCGCCTTCTCTTGTCGCTTGGAGCTTCTGAGTCCTATTGGGAGAAGCTGATCGCACTCTCCGACTTCAAATGATTGCTCGGAATCCCGTTTGAGCGCTATTTGGGCGAGGCGATAGGCCTTATCGTTCGTTCTCGGTGCAGACAAATAGGTCTGTTCAAGTCTATCCTGCAGCCCCTTCCTCGACTCCCGTATCTGTTGAGTGCCCAGGTCGTCGAAGTCCGTTAACAACGATAGGTAATCCTGAATAATTGGCCAAAGCCCATCCGCTGCGGCCCGATGCTCGGATACCTCTCGTGAATAGTCCCTTCCTCTTGAGTACAAATTAAGAGCAAGTGATAAGGCCGAGCAAAGCCCGGCAATCAAGCTGACAAGATATTGGGAAGCGATCAGCGAGCTGATGATGCCGACCGAGGAGATTGAGGTCAGCGTGATTTGAACTATAGATAGTATATTTCGGCTTCTCTCTTTCAGCCCCGCAGCCTTTTGCTGGGTCGTATATGTGTAAAGAGCCTTACCATATGCCTCTACGATTTGAGAATAAAGACGCTCTCTCCAAGCCTTATCGGTTTCATTCATGTTGGATACGACCTAAACCATGCAGCGAAGCACTTTGCCGAGGCAATCCATGCTTTTTGACGTGTCGACCATTTGTCTACTGCCCGGAGCCGAAAGCTGAAAGCTATAGCGCCCGCCGAAGGACATCGAATTGAATCTTTCGAGCAGCTTTGCTTCATACGTTCCCTCCGGTGAAGATGTCATCCCATTAGACCAGCGCCAATCACCAATGGCTTCGTACACAAAGCTGTCAATTACAATTCCGGATAACTTGTAGCTCGAATAGTGCTCAGAGTGAACCACGCGAATGTGCTTACAGGTATCGAATAAAAGGCCGTTGGATGTTTCGTTTTTCTCCCGCATAGCACGTTGCTCCGCTTTGGGATTCGTGGAGCGCCAGTTGCCACCCATGTTGCTATCGGGATAGGAAAAGGACAGGTCACCCATCCAATTGGTTTCTTCAAAAGCAGGGAGTACCTCTATTTTCATGCCGTCGCTAAAGTTCATCACAATCACTTGGCCATCCGCCCGAACATCCGTTAAGGGCAAGGTGACCTTTATGGACTCTTTGACTGCTTGCAGCAAGCGGGATTGCCCGTTTCCTCTATACAGGTCATAGCGTTCGTATTCATCTTTTGGCAAAATCGCCAGCATATCGATATCGCTCGTATTCGTCGCTGTCCCTCTTCCATAGGAACCAACATATAGAGAGTGACTATTCTCGTTGTCGCTCTCCCAAAACTCCCGGTTAATTGCCTTGGTCACCCGCTTGTATCTTTGCGAGATGCGAGACCTAACTTCGCTATTGATGCTACCGGGGTTATGAATCACATGGCAGCTCATCGATACCTCCTTTGTTATTGAAATAACGGCGGGGCCGTAAAACCTCAGACGATTGGTCCCAGCATTAATACGGCCCAAGGAACTTCTCACCATCAAGGTGAATCATATGGTCAGGTGTATCGGCGCACCACGCCTCGGTTTCCCAAGCCAAGTCACCGAGATACCCCTGCATAACCTTTCTGTTTGGGAAGCATGAAACGAATATCAGCTCGTGCCCGCTTTCGCCAAACAGCTGAATAAGTTCCTGCTTTCGAGTCACATCAACTGGGCCATGACTCGAACACGCTTCCATGAGATAAAGCCAGTTCTTCTCTTCAAGCCATACAATCAAATCCGGTTCTTTGCCTCGGGGCGGCATTATCACGTTGATGTGTTTAAGCGTTTCGGCTTCGACCCTCTCATTCTCCTTGCTCGTGTCACCGATATAGAGAACCGATGCGCCGGGAGAAAACCTTGGGCAGAACTCCTCAACCATGCTTTTCACAAGGAGGTTCTGCCCACCAGCTGATAGCCGAATGCTTGAACCGTTCGGAAGAGTAACGGGGACTTTCGCGAGTTCGCGCTTCTCCTCGACCTTTTCAAGCCATGTTTCGATGCTCTCTTTGTACCGAACCAGCTCGTTACCGAAATCATCTTCGCCATAGTGTTTTAACAGCTCGGTTGCCTGTCCACTCAATCGGTAGTTCCATTTCGGAGAGTTGATTGGCCGAGCGGGGTTGTCGGCGTTCTCCTCCACAAGGCCCACCTGAACAAACTGATGCAACGTAAACCGCCGTATCGTCTCCCGAGTATTCGGCTTGTACTTGACGCGGAATTCCTCCGCAATCCAATCCATAATGGCACGGGTGCCGAGCATCGAGTTGGTTGCGTTAGACCATCCGTCGCCCAGTCCAAGCCCGGCAAGCGCGAGCAAAACCATTGCCGAACGTTGGTTGCTCCTCTCCTCGTCCATGTCTAAGCACTTCAGAAAGAGCTGGGCACCTTCAATCGTGACGGTGTCACGAGCTACATCATAAGTGAGCGACACTGCGCATCAACCTCCTCTTGGCTGATTCCCTGGCGCCATTGCTCCCCCAAGAGGGACAATGACAACCTCGATGGCGTTGGCATGGCGTTGAGGTCGCTTGCATTGACCTGTGTGCTTCCAGATCGCGAGCGAAACCACTCTTCAATTTGGGTACTACGAAGCCACAAGGAAAGACCATTTGCCTCCAGCTCCGTCATCGGAACGGTTTTTCTTGGCGTCCCGGCATGGATAAAGTTTAGATGATTCTCCAATGCTTCCGCTTCCGGAAGGTTTAGGGGATAAGCCTTGACTCTGCGACGTTCCTCTTTCGAGGAAAAACGCTTGACCACGACGAAGCTGCCCGGGCCAATCAATTGCTTGCGCTGCTTTTCCGCGCTGCAATCAATCCACTGAGCCTTTCCTTCCTCAACTGGATGTTTAAAACCATCGTCTGAGAAGTTGCAGGAATAGATAAGTCGACGCAACCCTTCTTTGAAATCAAAACTCAATACATCGCGAGATCGAAAGTCAACCACTTTCCCTGTGCTCGCGCACAGCCCTTCCTCTTTGAGAGTTTTGAGCTTTCCCAACATGGCGGATTCAACGGGACGGACGCGAACCGTCTTGTCTCCCGCCTCATCAACAAGAGAGGAAAAGGGGTATGAGTTGACAATCTGTTCGTCGGTTTTGTCCTGTGATTCGGAGACGCGAACCTCCGCTTTCTGCCTGTCCTTTGATATGGCAAGAAGCATAGTCTCTTGAAGCACGTCAGTATCTGAGAAAATCTCAGTTCGCGAGCCATAAATATGAAGTGCGTCGATAGACACGCTATTGAGCATCCACTCGCGAAACGCTTGGAAATACTGCCCATTCATCCACGAGCGAGGAACGATGGCGACGCACTGTCCCCCCGGCTTCAACGCCTTAATGGCGAGCATCAAGAACGCTGAGTAAAGATTTGGCGAACGTACTGGCAAAGAAGATTGCCTCGGGTCGTCTGCCAGCATCTTCTTGTAAGGGGGATTCAAGATAACGCGGTCGTAATCATTTTCAATAAGCACAGACAACGCGTCGGCATTAATCGTTTTGTGTGCAATACCAAGTCGGTTCAACTCGGCATCGTAAATAGCGGCGAGACGGGGATCCATCTCAACTCCGTCAACAAACACGTTGTTGTCGTATCGTTCCGCCAACGCGACGGACAGGATGCCGGTACCGGCTCCCAAGTCAAGGCACTTGAAGCGGTCGGGGCCTATGCTGTCAGACATCATCGATGTAGCCAGCAACGCCGTCTGGTATGGAGTTAGATACTGGGAATAATCTTCCCGTATATCGACAGTTGTACTGGCAACCGTTGCCGTCCTTGTATCCTCTGCGCTCAATAGGGCAGCTGCCGTCATGCTTAATTCCTCTCATCCGGCGCAAAGCGCCTTCAAATCTATTAATTCAATCTTATCTCTCCGTGCGGACAAAAATGGATGCCGCCTCTTGAAAGACCTACGACAGCCTTGCCACGAACAAGCAATTCCTCAAGTTGTGGCAAAGAGTCGGTAGATAGTCCATATCGAAACATCGGCATATTGTTCACGGAGCCGTCATGACAATCTACCGTTCGCCGAAAAGACCCGGAATATTTGCAAGTTTGTGGACTACCCGGTGGACTGCTGGTGACCTAAAACAAAACAGCCCAGAGACAGAGCCTCTGAGCTGCGAACATTTGGTGGGCGTTAGAAGATTTGAACTTCTGACCTCTTCCGTGTCAGGGAAGCGCTCTCCCCCTGAGCTAAACGCCCAAATGGAGCGGACAACGGGGCTCGAACCCGCG
>USAX01000022.1 GCA_900552705.1 uncultured Collinsella sp.
TCGCCATCCTGCTCGCCGCCGGCTTCATCCTCAACTTCACCGTCGGCAAGGCAATCTCGGGCATCTCGGGCGGCATGATCAGCCCCGAGTTCATCATCTCGGCCTTCTGCCTCACCATCCTGGTCGTTCGCCCCAACATCGGCCAGGCGCTCGTCATTGGCCTCATCTCGGCTGCCGTGATCCAGATCACCACCACTTCGCCGTTCGTCGATTTTGCCGCCGAGGGCATCGCCGCCATGCTCATGGCCGGCATCGTCAACGCCGCCGGCAAGAACGGTCAGGTCAAGCCTGCCGTCGCCATCGTCGCAACCTTCGTGACCACCTTTGTCTCCGGCGTCATCTTCATGGTTATCAAGATGGCCATGCTTGGCGTGGTCGGCGAGCTCGCCGCCGCTATGCTGCCCGTCGTCGCCATGACCGCCGTCTTTAACGCCATTCTGGTCGGCGCCCTCTATCTGCCCATCCAGAAGGCCCTGAAGCTCAACTAACCCACAGCGTCCCATCGGTAAAGACTGTCCCAAACAACTAGCTCTTGGGGACGTTCTTAAACGACTAGTCATTAAAGAACGTCCCCGATGACTATGAAAGGTATCCATGGAAACGATCATCAACGTCGACGATGTCTCGTTCTCCTATGGCACGCAGACCGAGCAGGCGCTCAGCCACATCTCACTCAGCGTGAACAAGGGAGATTTCATCGGCATCATCGGGCCCTCGGGCGCCGGCAAGTCCACGCTTGCCGCCTGCCTGTCGGGCGCCGTGCCCCACCACTACACCGGCACGTTCTTTGGGTCCGTCATGGTTGACGGCCACGACACCTGCGAGGTCTCGTTGACCGACGTGTCGCAAATCGTCGGCAGCGTGCTGCAGGATATCGACACGCAGATGGTCGCCTCGGTCGTCGAGGACGAGATACTCTTTGGCCTCGAGAACTTTGGCGTTCCCCACGACCAGATCGAGCAACGTGTGAGCGAGACGCCCGAGACCGTCGGCATCAGCGACCTGCGCGACCGCGAGATCGCCACGCTTTCGGGCGGTCAAAAGCAAAAGGTTGCCATCGCCGCCATCCTCGCCATGCGTCCGCGCGTGCTCGTGCTCGACGAACCCACCGCGGCGCTCGACCCCGCCAGCTCCACGCTAGTCTTCGAGACCCTGCGTGAGGCCAACCGTGCACTCGGCATCACCATCGTCGTCGTTGAGCAAAAAGTCGCCCTGCTTTCGGAGTATTGCAACCGCGTGCTCGTGCTCAATCATGGCGAAATCGCGCTACAGGGCGAGTCGCACGAGGTCTTCGCGCACGCCGATGAGCTCCGCGCCATCGGCGTCGATTGCCCGCGCGTCACGCGCATTTTCAACAGCCTCGAGGCCGATGGCCTGGCCAGCGGCGCTCCCTGTTTGGATGTTGATGAGGCCGAGCGCCTGATTACGGGCATCGTCGACCCCGCATGCGCAAACAGCGACATTCAGGCACCCGCCGGCTCACCGCACGCACCGTCGTTGCGCCCGCACGCCAAGGACGCCGAGCCCGTGCTCACCTTCGATCACGTTGAGTTTGCCTATCCCAATGGCGGCGCCGCCGTCCACGACCTCAACCTGACCCTCTATCCCGGCGAGCTCGTGGGCATCGTCGGCCAAAACGGCGCTGGCAAGACCACGCTCACCAAGCTGCTCACGGGCCTGCTTAAGCCCGCCTCGGGCAGCGTGCGCGTCACGGGACTGGATACCGCAGCCGTTCCCACGAGCCTCATCGCCCGCGAAGTCGCAACCCTCTTCCAAAACCCCGACCGCCAGATCTGCAAGGACACCGTGCTCGACGAGGTCGCCTTTGGCCTGGAGCTTGCCGGCATCGACCGCGCCGAGGCGCTGCGTCGCGCCCAGCTCGTCATCGACCGCTTTGGCTTGCCGGCCGACGAGGCGCCCTTCTCGCTCTCGCGCGGTCAGCGCCAGATGGTGGCACTCGCCTCCGTCGTGGTCGTAGAACCCAAAATCGTGGTGCTCGACGAGCCCACGAGCGGCCTTGACTACCGCGAGTGCATGACCGTCATGGAAACCGTGCGCACCATGGCCGAGCGCGGCTGCGCCGTCATCATGGTCTGCCACGACATGGAAGTCGTATCCGACTTTGCCGAGCGCATCGTAGTAATGGCCGACGGCCGCATCCTCGAGCGCGGCCGCACGCACGAGCTGTTCTCGAACATCGAGCTCATGCAGCAAGCCTACGTTGAGCCACCTCAGGTCATAGAGCTTTCTCGTCGTCTGGCATCCTCCGTCTCTCCCGCCTTTGCACAGGTGAGCGAGGTCACCGATATCGTTCGCATTACCGAGGAGATGGTCCACCGTGGTTAACGTCATCGATTATATGCCGGGCGATACGCTGCTGCACCGCTTGAACCCGGTCGTCAAACTGGGCCTTGCCGCCGCCATCATCATCGGCATCTTCCTGTCCGATACCTACGTGGCGCTGTTGGGCTTTTTGGCACTCACCCTTGCACTGGGCGCCTACGCCGGCGTCGTCGACCGTCTGCTCTCGCTACTCAAGCTGCTGATTCCGCTCGCGCTTATCATGCTGGTGCTTCAGCTGGCCTTTATGCGCGACGGCAACATAGTGTGGGGCTTCATCACCGACACGGGCCTCATTACCGGATCGAAGGCCTGCCTACGCCTGTTGGGCGTGGCGCTGCCGCTCATCCTCATGCTTATGGTGACCAAGCTCAACGACCTCGCCAACGCCTGCGTCGAGGTGCTGCACGTGCCATATCGCTATGCCTTCACCTTTACCACGGCACTGCGCTTTGTGCCGGTATTTGGCCAGGAAATGAACGCCATCATGGAGGCGCAGACCGCACGCGGCGTCGAATACGACACTAAGAATCCCGTCAAGAAACTCAAGCTCATGCTGCCGCTGTGCGTGCCACTGCTTATATCGAGCGTGGGCAAGACCGATGCCACCGCGCTTGCCGCCGAGCAGCGCGGCTTCTACCTGCGCACGCGTGCGAGTTCGTATAAGCGCTACCCCATCAAAGGCCTGGATATCGCCGTACTTATCGTCAGTATCGCCCTTATCTCCATCGGCTTCCTGTTCTAGCAATCGCTGGCAGCAACCGCCCAACGCAAAAGGCCTCGGCTCGCACCAAACGAGCCGAGGCCTTTACTGTTTCACCAGATAAAACCTACCAAAATAAACCTGTCCCTTTTTGGCAGGTCGGAAGCTAGAGGCGGTAGGGAGCGCCGCTGCGGATGATGGATTCGCGCACCAGGACGTCCATGGCATCGAGGGTGATCTCGGGCATCTCTCGGTACTTCTGCAGCACCGATAGCTCGGTGCAGGCCAGAATGACACGGTCGCAGCCGCTACGGGCGAACTCCCACATCACGCGGTCGAACTTATCCATATCGGGCTCACGTCCGGCTTTCACATCATCGTAGATAAGCGACATCACATCGTTCTGACGTTTCTCGCTGGGATAGACGACCTCAACACCCGCAGCCTCGCATTCGCGGCCGTAGACGCCCGCGCCCACGGTTCCGTCGGTGCCCATGATGCCAATCTTGCGCACCGGCTCGGCCGGCATACTCAGGTTGGGGTCGAACTCGCACTCCCCCATCACCGCACCCGCAAGGGCATAGCGCACCGACTCACGCGGCATGTGGATAATCGGCACCTTCGTAAACGACTGGATCTGGTCGTAGAAGTAGTGTGACGTGTTGCAGGGAATGGCAATGTGCGCGCAGCCCAGCGACTCGAGTGCCTGAGCACACTCTTTCATGGTCGCCAGCAGCTTGGCATGCTCGCCGGTCTTAATGGCCAGCGTGCGGTCGGGCATGGTCGACTTGGAGAGCACCACCATGTCGATATGTTCCTGATCGCAGGCAGCAGCCGTATGACGCACCACCTGGTCGTAGTAATACGACGTGGCCTCGGCGCCCATGCCGCCGATAACTCCCAGCTTTTCCATCGCCGCCTCCTTGGTGACGCTTGCGCAATTGCGCGTATCATACCCGCGCCCGCCCGATGTAAACCGGACGGGCGCCGCACTCATCTACTTGTAATACGTCTTGAACAGCTTAAAGTGGCGCAGCTTGGTGTGCCACATGCGCAGCCAGCGGTTAAAGACAAAGTCGCCCTTCATAAACGAAGGGTCGGCGCCCTTGCCTTCCTTGTCCAGGCGATGCACCTTAGCGCGCAGCTCGGGATTCTTGACGTACTTGTCGACGACGCCCATGGGGACGACCATCCACAGCGCCTCGTCCTGCGCCGTCACAAACTCCGGCTCAAACGGACGGTTGAACACATACTCGTCCACCACATACTTGGCAACGTTAAAGCCGCTGTTGGTAACGTAGTAGTTGCTACGGCCCTGGCGCGTGTTGAAATCGAAGAACTTAAACGAGCCGTCGCGCTCGTCGTACTTAACGTCAAAGTTGGAATAGCCCACAAAGTGAAGGTCCTCGAGCAACTTGCGCACGCCGCCCATGAGCTCGTCATTGGGCTCGGTGATGATACAGGCGTGGTTGCCGACACCGTGAGGCTGATGCTCCTCGAGCAGCACGTGACCCAGGCACATCATGCGAACCTTGCCGTTGCGGTCAGAATAGCTGGTGAGCACACGCATGTACTCGTCGTTGCCGGGCACGCGGTCCTGCAAAATCAGGTCATCGGTGTAGCCACTGGCATAGGAATCGCGGATAACCTGCTCCAGCTCGGCGCGGTCGGCAATCTCATAAGCCTTCTTCTGACCCTCGAACTCATGCTGCCACCACATGATGCCGTCGGAAGGCTTCAGGATCATCGGGTAGGGGAAGTCAATCTGGTCGAGCACCTCGGCAGGCGCCTCTCCTTGCGCGTTGAGCATCTGCGCAGTAAAGGTAAACGTATGCGGATAGGGCACGCCGTGCTTCTCGCACAGCTCGTAGAAGATCTCCTTCTTCTGGCACTGCTCAAGCATGCTATAGGGCGCGTAAGGCGCAACGATGTTATCCGCCAGCTCGTTGGCATCCTTGGCCTGAGCCACCAGGGCAACATAGTTATCGCCGCAGCCCATCAGGACAATCGTCTTGTCGGCATGTGCCCGAGCGATACCGTTGACGGTCTTAAGCATCACGGGCATGGTGTCGATATCCACGTTAGGCGTGTAGTCGATAATCTGGCTGCGATACGCAGGGCCCGTCTGATACTTGCCAAAGACCAGGCTCTTGACCTGATACTCCTCGTAGAAGGCGCGCGCCACCGAATACGCATTGATGTCGCCGCCGAGCAGCACGGGAATAAACTCGCGCTCTGTAAACTGCAATGCCATGGAAACTTCCTATCATGAACTGCCCACACGACGGGCGGTCTTTGTGCAACTGATTTATTCTAGCGTGCCGAGCCGCCGGCACCCAAAGCTCCACCGTATCTATGGCAATCGGCGTGATTATCCAGCACGAAGGCGGCAATCACCGGTGTACGACAACGGGGCAATGAACCCACCGTTGTTGTAGGATTCAACATGTTGCCCGCCCCGTCGAAAGGTGCACCGTGCCCCAGGCTCATCCAATCAACAACCCCATCATTGATGCCGCAAAGCGCGAACTTGCGGATCGTGCCCAGACGGCAACCCCCCTACGCACCGCAAACGATGCCTACAACGGGCCTGCCCGCATCATCTCAGTCAACACGTCGGAGCACAAAGGTACGCGTAAGTCACCCGTCGCCGACGGGCACGACACCGTCATCGAGCAGTTTGGCCTCGCCTCCGATGCGCACGCCGGGCATTGGCACCGCCAGGTTTCCTTTTTAGCTGCAGAATCTATCCAGACGGCGCAGGCGCGCGGGCTCGATGTGCACGAGGGCGACTTTGGCGAGAACTTCACAACCCAGGGCATCAACCTGCTCTCGCTCCCCCTGGGAACGCAGCTCAAGATTGGCAGCGAAGTACTCGTCGAAATCAGCCAGATCGGCAAAGTCTGCCACACCCGCTGTGCCATCTACTATCTCGCCGGCGACTGCATCTTCCCCCACGAGGGCATTTTTGGCGTCGTGTTGCAGGGCGGAGAAGTCCATATCGGTGACGACATACAGGTGGTCAAGCTCGGCGATGGCACCTGTTCCTTCACTCCCGCCGAGGCACTCAAAGAGGTGGAGCAGGCTCGTCGCGAAGGAACCCTGTAGTTGCAAAACCCCACGTTGAGATAGCTTTTACAGCCAAGAATCCCGTTGCAACAGGGTGCCGTAACGTTAAAGTTGAACTCTATGGTTTCTCAACAATTCACCATTCCCGCAGGTCAAGGCCAAAGCCTCAAGTTCAACTTGACCCTTTAGAACCTTTAAGGTTCAAGTTGAGGTCGAAAGCAGTAGTAGAATACACCTCGACCAATAACCTACGATTGATTGCAGAGGGACTGGATGCAGCATTCGAACCATCGCACCGCAGCGCTCATCGCGTCGAAGCCGGCTCGTATCATCACGAGCGCCGCGCTCGCCGTCGCGCTGACGGCCACGCCGATGCTCTCCCCCGTCGCGGCCTATGCCGCCTCGCAGGCAACGCAGGATCAGCTTTCCGCCGCCCAGAAAAAAATCGAGGACGCTACGAGCGCCTACAACGACGCCCGAACCAAGCTCGAGGATCTGCAAAAGCAGATCGACTCCAATGAGGCGAACATCGATAAGATTGAGGCCGAGCTACCCGAGCAGCAGGCCAAGGCAAGCTCCGCCATGCGCGATCTGTATAAGTACCAGAAGGGCACCAGCCCCATCGTGAGCTTCCTGGTGAACACGCAGAGCTTGGGTGACTTTATCACCACCTGCAAATACACCAACCAGATTACGAGCTCGAGCGTCGACGAGATCGAAGAGCTTAACAAGATGCAGACCGAGCTCGAGCAGAACAAAACCGAGCTCGAGCAGGCCAAGTCTCAGCTCGAGGGCGAGCAAAAGAATGCCGAGGACGCGCTGGCCCAGGCGCAGCAGCTCCGCAACGAGGCGCAGGCGAAGGCCGAACAGGAAAACGCCGCCGAACTAGCTAAGCTCGAGGCCGACAAAGCCGCTGCCGCCGAGAAGCTCTCGGGTACCGGCGTGAGTGGCAATAACTCCAACAGTCAGGCCACCAACTCCAACACCACCATCGATACCACGGTGAACAAACCCAATACCGGCAACGCCGACTACGACTCGTTTATCAACGAGTGGACGAGCCGCATCGACAACTACCTCGCCGGTTCCCCCATGGCAGGCCAGGGCTATAACTTTGCCGTCGCCGCCTGGAATACCGGCGTCGATCCCCGTTGGTCCCCCGCCATCGCCTGCATCGAGAGCAGCAAGGGCCTCTATTGCGCCGGCTCCTATAACGCCTGGGGCTGGAGTGCCCGCGGCGGTGGTTGGCGTAGCTTTGGCAGCTGGAGCGAGGGCGTCTCCGCCCACGTTGCCTACTTGGGCGCCAACTATGGCTCCACGCTCACCCCGGCAGCCGCCAAGAAGTACTGCCCGCCCACGTGGCAGGACTGGTACAACAAGGTCGCTTCCCAGATGAACCGCATTTAGGCTCGCAAGCCTCAACTGCAAAGGGCCCCAAACGGGGCCCTTTTTCTTTGGCTCTGCTAGACCAGAATTGACATATAGGCGTAAGTAGGTGTCGGAAAAGTCGCTTGAGACTGAAACCAATTTCGACGACAAGGTGACCCCACCGCAACGCTAAGGCGCGAGTGTGTCAACGGGAGCAACGATGATGCCATCGGGCGTTGTATGAACCGGCATGCCGAACCCAATGATGATGAGTTTTGCCACAGGCGGCTTCTCGCCACGCTCGACCAGCTTTCGCTCCAGCCGAAGCAGATTTGCAGATGCCTCGGGGATTTGAGGGCTTCCAAGCTTCACCTCCACGGCAATCCAAGTTCCATCGCGCCTGTGGATAACTGCGTCAACCTCGAGATCGTCGGCATCGTGGTAATGGGACACCAACGAGTCATTTACGGCGGCGTAAACCTTGAGGTCATGCAGGACGAGGGAGTCGAAAAGCAACCCCAGTGTCTTCGGGTCAGATGCCAACGACTCCGGATTTGCTCCGAGCAGCGCAACGGCAAGCGAAGGATCGGCGAGATGCCTCTTCGCCCCCTGCCGCAGCTTCACCGGAGACCTGAGCGCTGGATGCCAAGCGGGGATATCGTCGATGATATTGATTCGTCTCAGGGCGTCCATGTATCTGGAGACCGAGTTCTTCGAAACGCCGGTACCGATATCTTTGTCAATAGACTTTGAGCCAGCAAGCGTCGACTCATTCCGCGCTAGCGATGCCAAAAGAGACCTGACCTTGACCGGATCGCGCTTAACGCCATCAGTTCTAGAAACATCCGATTCGCATACGCCATCAACATAGGCAGCGGCTATTCGCATGGCATCGTCAGTCGTTTTACCCATCGCTTGAGGCCAGCCGCCACGACACAGCAAATCGGCAATGCCGGCGATGCCTGAGATTGACCCGACCGCCTGTTTGGCAGGGTGACCGGAAAGCAGCGCTCCGATCGAAACCGCGCCAGAGGAAACACCAAGCTCGAACAGCGTCATGGTATCCATTCGCAGCCTTGCTATTCGCCCAACGCCGCTATGCATCGGCTGCATCGAATCCCGAGGCGTTGCCGAACCCGTAAGAATAAACTGACCGGATTCTCCCCTCCTCGCGTCGCACTCGAAACGCACGGCATCCCACAGCTTCGGCTCTTCCTGCCATTCATCGATGAGCCTGGGAGATAGCCCTGCTAATGCTTGCGCCGGATCGATCCGTGCCAGCTGGAGAGCGGAAAAATTTCCAGCCGGATCGGAAAGGGACAAGGATGATTTAGCAAAACGACTAGCTGTAGTGGTCTTTCCGCACCACTTTGGACCCTGAATGAGGACCGCACCGAAGATATTGAGATTACGGCTGATTGCCTTATCGATGCATCTATCTACATACCTATCCACACAGCCTCCTTCTTGACTTACCCATATTAGGTATTTTACCAGCTGCGTGGTGACGATTGACGGAAATTTGTGGTGAGGATTGACGGCGAATTATGGTGACAATTGACGGAATTCTGTGGTGACAATTGACGGCGCTTCGAAGCACGGAGCAATTTAACCGTCACAACACCTATGGCGATGGGCGCTCGCCCCGCCCACGAGGCAGGACTGGTACAACAAGGTTGCAACCAGATGAACCGCATTTAAGCGCTACTGCAAAGGGCCTCAATCGGGGCCCTTTTCTTATAGCGGTACATTGCATTAAGCGACTATGCCGGTTGCGTTGCCGACGGCAATACTCACGATCATGATGACGCACATAATTCCCAGCGCCTTAAGCCACAGCGTGACAAACTCACGGCCCCGATAACGATCAAGCACGGGAAAGCGACGCCGAAGCCTGCGGCGGTCGAGCATGCCAAACGAGATGAGCACCACCATGCCATCGACCATAAGAAAATACTCAAGGGCCAAAAACCACGTTGGATAACTGCGGTTGGCTCCCGTGGGCTGGAATACCGCAAAATGGCTTCCGACCAGTAGCAGCAAGGTTGCCGCATAGATCATGCCGTTCCATATACGCCCAATGGGTTCCGGGATCCGTGAAAGCAGGCTCTTGCGGCGAGGAGTCACCGAAGAGACTTCCTTGGGCCGCCGCCCGAAAGACGGCGCCATTTGCGGAGCAGCCTGCGCCATTGAAGGCGCCGTCGTGCTATTCGAGCCAGGCTCAGGCAGACACAGCCCGTATGCCGCGCGCGCAGCGTGTCCGAGCGCCTCGGCACTTGCAAAGCGCTTGGCCGGATCGAGCGCCATCGCCATGCAAACCGCATCGGCAAGCGGAGTTGGCATACCGTGCGTCTCGCATTGCTCACGTATGTCCCGCCCCGGTTTGGGGTCAGTTCCCGTCAGGCAAAAGAACAGCAGTGCACCAAGCGCGTAAATATCGCTGCGAACGCTCGTCTGTCCAAACCCAAACTGCTCGGGTGGCGCATAGGGTCGCGTTCCAAACTTAACCGTGTCGGCATCGGCCCCGTCACGCCACACCCGCGCAATCCCCAAATCGATAATCACCAGCGACGAGAAGGTCATGCCAGCATCGGCCGCATACCTCACGCCCGATACGATGATGTTCGAGGGTTTAAGGTCGCGGTGGATTACCGGTACCCCCGGCTCCCCCGCAGCTGCAAAACCAGCATGTAGCTCGCCTACCGCTTCACACAAAACGGGATACAGCCCGCGGACATAATCGGGCGTCGCCCCCAAGCGTCCCACCAACGCCTCGAGTGTCTCGCCTTCGACATACTCCATCACCACGTCGAGCTCGTCGCCCACACGGCGGCAATCGACGATTCGGGGCAGGTGCTCAAAACGACGACCGGCACGCTGGGCCGCAAACAGGCGCTCATATGCTCCGCCAATCTGCACCGAAGCATCGATGCGCTTGCGGACAAAGGGGCCGAGAGACCCGCCACCAGAGCCCTCAAAATAGACGAGTTCGGTCGTCTCGACATCCGAGAGCTTGAGCACGCGCTCCACACGATAGCTGTCATCGCGGTCGAGCGACGCCAAATGCTCGACAAGCGAAGCAGTCAGCTCATCATCGGAATATGTTGGGCTCTGAGTATCCATAGCGTCCATCATAACGCAGGGCGCGGACACCCCATGTTGTCCGCACCCCGTTCGTTTGCATGGTTGTTCTGGTGACACAACCGGCTCAGCCATCGGCCACTAACTCACCGTTTCCTCGCCAAAGCGATACAGCTCTTCATTGACCTTTTGGAGGCTACAGCCACGGTCGATGCAAAAGATAATGATTGCATCGCGACGGTCCTTGCAGTTGAGGACGCTCACTCCGGCAGCCGTCAGGGCGCGGTTGGTCTCTTTCATCGACAGCGCCATTGCAAAGGCAATCTGCAGAACCTTATTGCGGCTCGGATTGCGCGAACCGGTAAAGATCTGATAGCCAAAGGTCTCGTTGAGGTCGGCCATACGCACCACGCGCGAACGCTCGAGCCCCTTCTCTTGCAGCAACTGCTTTAAGTAATCCGAAAGCGACGGGGCGGCAAAGTCGTGTTCCTTGATATAGTCATCGATACTCGGCGCATCAAGAAGCTCGTTGAGCAACTCGTCCGTCAGCTTTTTATCGGGCACGCGGCCTCACCTCCAAACGACCCAACGGCATCAACACGCTAAGCAAGCACCCAGCTAGCAGTCGCGGTCTTTTCGAGCATGTTGGCAAAATACAGGGCCTTCTTGATGTCGCCGTCAAAGTAGATATTGCCCGCAACGGAGCCGCCGGCGGCAAGGGTGCCGGACTGCAGCTCGTCAGAGCCTTCGCTGTAATAGCCCTGGTTCTGCTGGGCGCCGTTGGCGTCCTCGCCCTTCCAGTCGTAGACATTGTAATCCGCGCCCTCATCGCCATTGTTGACGTACGTGACGTGAATGCCCGTCATGGTCGAACCGTCATAATTTGTGAGACCGGGTTGGACGGAATCGACGACGACGGAAAGGCCAGCGGTCGTGGTCACCGTCGTGCCAACAGCCAGGTCAGTCGTAGACTGCTCTTCCTTCTTCGCCTCTTCCTTCTTGTCGCCATCACCAGCGTCCTCGGTGACGGTCGCCTTATCGCTACCACAACCGGCAAGAAGACCGGCAGCCCCCAAGGCGACGGTGGCGAATGCGCCCAGTGCAGCGCGACGGCTCAGCAGCACTTCGTTTTCGAGCTTATTCATCATGCATCCTTCCTACGATCCGGCTACCGCGCCGGCACACAGCACATCGTAGGAAGGATTGAACTTGAATTCATTAGCTGAGAGCTAAAGATGCGATAAACGGCCAATGCAGTTATCAAAACGCCGAGCAAACGCACTTTGCACGACCGTCTGCTGGCAGCACATCAACCCGCCGTGACGGATTCCCCGGTAAAGGTACTCACAAGCAACAGGATAAAGAAAACTAAATAGCTGATGCTCAATAGGTAGGCGACGACTAAAAAGATGGTCCATCCAACATTGGTCTTACCATCGGCACGACGTTGCTCGCGAGAACGGCACAGCCAGACCGTCACGCCAATGGCCACAATCAGCAGCACGAGCGCCGCCGCGGCCAACCCGGCAAGCGCAAACATCACGCCAATGCTCACAGCAATAACCGGAAGCAGCAGCAAGCCACACCCGCATCCACCCGGACTATATACGGAAGACTGTCGGCGCTTCATCGTCACTCCAAGTTAAGCAGTCGTTTGTAGACATCGAGGCCTTTGAGTAGGATTTCCTCGTCAAAGAGCATGGTATCAGTGTGCAGAGCGCTTGTGGCATAGGCGGAGCAGCCATCGGCGTCGATCGGGTTTTCTTGCCCCTCTGGCACACCCGTGCCCAGCAAGAAGAACACGCCCGGCAGATAGCGCTGGTAAAAGGCGAAGTCCTCGGCAATCAGTAAAGGCTCATCCACGAGCTGCAACTCAGAAAAGGCAGGCGCGACATTGGCAAATAGCTCGGGGTCGTTATCGACCGGCGGATAGCCCTCGGCAAAATCGAGGTCATATGTGCAGCCCGTTGCGGCGCATGCCTCATCAAGCACGCGGCGCACGCCCTCACGAGCGCGGTCGAACATGTCGTCCGTAAACACACGCAGGCTGCCGGCAACATGGGCCTCCCCCGCCACCGCGTTGCAAACGGTACCGGCCTGCAGCAGACCAAACTTGCCGATACAGGGCTCGTCGGTGCCCAGCTCGTCCATCAGCTCGCGCTCGGCAACCAAAAACTTCGCAGCCGCCAGCGCCGCATCGTGTGACTCCTCAACCGGCACACCATAGGTCTTGGCGATATGAATGCTCGTCCCGTGAATATGCACATGCGTCTCGCTCGAACGCGCCAGCAGCGGACCGGGGCAGCTCGCCAACGTGCCGGCGGGCAAATCGGGCCATACGTGGAAGCCGAAGATACGGTCGGCCCCGGAGCGCCCGGGCACGCCGGCCCCCTCGCGGGGCCGAGCACGCCGCGGGGCCCCCGCCCCCCTGTTCCTCCCCGCCGCCCCGCTCCCGGTCCTCGCGGGGGTCCCCGCCCCCGCCACCACCGGCGGCGGACTCATCAGGCAGATCCTGTGGATCACCGTCACCGCCATACTCACCCTCATCGCCGTCGCGACCGTCTGGACCATCGCGAGCCGATACCTGCCCATCCCCGAGCTCGAAACGCTCCTGCGAAACCTCGCCGGCCACCAGCCCCTCTTCCGGAGCCTGGACACGGCGGCACGCATACTACGATGGTGACGATGGGGAAACGGGATACGATGGAGTGACTGACACCGGAGCAAGGAGGGAAACGGACGTGGAACGACGGATAATCATGTGTCGCCGACATCCGGTGCTGGCCTTCGACTACGATCCTTCATCGGGGAAGGCCGTCGGCAGCGGCCGTATACTGGATTGTTCAAGGTTGCCTCTCGAGCTCATCTCCCACGGCAAACCCGCGATCTACGCGAAAAGCATCGATGCTTGGTGGAGAAGAAGGGCCATCCCACCCACTCGGGATGGGATACGCGGCATACTTGACTCGATGGGAATAAGATCGGCGGTGGAACTCCTCAACCGCTCGCATGGACTCAGCCTTTCCGACCAGTATTGGGTCAAGCCCGAATCATCCGACCTCGAATGGGATACCGTGAACTTCTTCACCAACCCGTTTGACGAGGAACTTGGACGAACCCTCCTGACTGCCCGTTCCTCCTCCCACAGGTTCAGCCTCAACGCGCCCGACGCATCCACCGGCGGCGACCTTCCGAAACGATGGACCATTGCGGGCGACGGCACCAGGATACTGATCAAAGCCGGACGTACCGGACAGGAACCGGTCAACGAACTCATCGCATCGGACCTTTGCTCCAGGCTCGGCATACCAGCAGTCAGATATAATCTCGGCGAATACGACAACAGGCCAGTATCCACCTGTCCCGAAATGCTGACGGACACCGAGGAACTCGTATCCGCATGGCAGATTCTCGAATCGGTGAAGAGGGATAATCGCCTGAGCGCCAGGGACCAGTGGATCAGGGCGGCGCAACTGTTCGGCTGCGAAGGGGCGGCGGTGGTGCATGCGACCGACGATTGGCTACTCGTGGACTACCTCATGCGAAACATCGACCGCCATTACAATAACTTCGGTCTCATCCGCGACGTGGAGACACTGCGGGTCCGGCCCGCGCCGTTGTTCGACACCGGAGCCTCTCTGTGGTGCGGAGAGCTCGCCATAGACAACCGCGACTACAAGGCCAAACCGTTCTACGCGACTTATAAGACGCCGACAGCCCGCCGACAGCTGCGCCTCATATCCGACTGGACCAGATATGACCTTGGCAAGCTCGATGGGTGGGAGGAACAGGTGGGACACCGCCTGTCAGTCACGGGACTCGTACCTGAAACGCGAATCACGGCCATCGCGACCATGCTTTCCGCCCGTATCCGCGAAGTCCGCTCACTGGCGGAGTCCGCCGGCGATGACAGCAACCACAAAACGGTGGTCATGGGTGCCGAAACGGGAATAGGGACCGGCATGCTTCCGTGGCCATCACCCATGGAACAGGTGGAAACGGGGAATCTCCACTGGCAGTCCACGACAAGCGGCCCGACATCGTTCTAGAACAACGGGTCCATGCCCTCGCCGGGGATACTGCGGCGTTTCGAGGCGCGGCGGGCAATCACCACCCACCTGCCATCACGGTTCTGCGCCTGGGCGTCCCACAACCCGTCCTCGAAACCGCGACGCTCGCCATGCCGAATCTTCCAGGCCGCGGCCCACGCCGCACGTCGGTTCGCCGACTCCGCCACCACATGCCAGCCCGGATGGGCTTTCAGCCATGACGCCAGACCGGGCCCATTGCGCTTCACCGTGCCGATCGGCCGCGCGTCCTCGACCACGGCGTCCAGTCCCTCGCCGCGGCAACGCTCGAGAAACCCTTCCGCAGCCGTCGCATCATCGAACATGACCCTTATCACCGTCTTCGCCATAGGCAGGCATTTTACAGAACCACATGTGAGATTCAATGAAGACGATTCATGGCATGGAATGTATGCATATCATGGAATCGGAAACAAATCGATTCGTTTATGAGGAAGATATAAGACGCAGATACGGTAGTATGGCAATCTGCTTGCGATATTGGGCGCAGCCATCATGTCTGTATTCATATCCGAGCTTATGGGGCAGGCAAAGCAGTGGTGGCAAGCAGACATTTCGACGCGAACAGGCATGAAAAAGTCGACATCCAATGTAATCGAGAAGGCGGAACCGACCGTTCGGAAAGCCGAGAAGAAAGGTGATGGAGAAATGCGGTTCAAGAAACAATTGGTAAGCCCACCGGATATTGAGGACACAAAGAAAAAGTCACGTGTAAAGCCCTCGATTAGGGAGATACTCTCTCAAATCGGTGGTGTTCTCCTTATTATCGCAATGTTCTTGGCGTTTGCCGTCGCCGTGGTTGCCTTGTTGGAGCAACTGTTTGGTTTTCCTTGGGGGAAACCGTTGATGGAACGTCTAGGGACTCCGGCTCTTATCATTATTGTTGTCGCGCTGTGGCTGAGCGATCCGAAAAGGATGGCGTTGCTCATGCATCAGATAATCCAGTTACTGTTCGCTTGCAGCTGTGCAGTTGGCGTGCTTCTTTATGCGAGGACGGGCGGCGCGGTCCAAGAGGATCAGGCGATGGCGTTGCTGTTCTGCGTGCTCGGTATTCCCGGTCTGGCTAGTTTCATTTTCAGCATTACGCGAAGACGTGATGCCGACGATATCTTGAAGTTCCGTAAAACGACGTTTTATCCTTTACTTATCATCGTATCAGGAGCGATTGGGCAGTGTTCCGCGATTTTTGGGAAGGTACTTGCCGGCGTGGTTATGGGCGCACTTATCACGGGATACACGAAAAGCGTATGGGACATGTGGATGGAGAAGCCGTCCTTCGCATGGGCACAGACGTCTGGGGAGCCAGTACAGCCCGCCGACCGTAACTCGTACCAAGTCCAGTGGTCCGACGAATACAAAATGTATGTCGGTAGTTGCAGCGGTTTTCCGAATCTACGGTATCCGGCAAAGACCCCGTATGAAGCGCTTTCCGCCATCCACGATGCGGTTACGCGGGAAAACTAATGCCCATGAGATAGACATGGAAATTCCGGCCGGGCACACAATATCGGGGCTGAAAATCGGCTGACTATCTTCTATATCCGGCACGCAGCATGCGGGCCTCATCGGTGTCGCGGATGCGCAGGTCGGTGACGGTGAACGCGAGGATGGGGCCGCCCTTCTCGGGCCGGTAGAGACGTGGCCTGCCGGCGAACTCGACGATCTGGCCGCCGGCGGCCTCGAGCATGCGGTTGTGGACCGCCCCGGTGGGGGGGATCAGGGCGACGCGGAGGTCGGCGCCGCCCTCCCTGGTCACGCAGCGCAGCATGCGCACGCGTGGGCCGTCGGGCAATGTGATGCCTCGGATGCCGGCCGGCAGGATCTTCGCTATGCCGGGGCAGGAGCCGATGCCGAGACGGATGCCGGAACCGCTGTGCTCCCGCCGCGTGGTGTCCGCTGTCATTGTGCTTCCTTTCCGGTGTCGGGTATGGTGACCGATGGTCCGTCCTGAGGGAACAGGCGGTCGATCTGGTCGACGGTCATGTTGGCGGTGCATGCGCTGATCGATTTGGTGAGGGTCTGCTGTGCGGAGGTGAGCTTGTCGTAGTCGTCGGATCCGGCGTCGACCAACGTTCGCGCCTGTTTCGCGGCCTTGGCCAGGCCCGTGCAGTCGTCCGGCGTGGGGTCGGGGAGCCTGTCCACGGCATGTTCCGCTTTGGGCAGACTGGATTTGAGATCGTCGAGCCGGTATCCGGCGGCCTTCGGCAACGCCTCGGCATACCATTCGTCGGCCAATGCGCGGACAGTGGATTCCTTCTCCTGCCGGCCGATCGCGTCGAACAGGTCGGTCGCGTTGCCTAGGTCCTTGTCGCCGTGGCGGATGAGCGTCTGGCCGAACGTGTCGATGTTGCCGCCGTCCGGGGAGTTGAGGATCGACCGGACCTTGTTGGCGATGTCCTCCGTGGAACCGGTGAATCCTGATGGTTCCGAAGACGGGTCCGTCCGGGACTGGTTTTTCGTATCCTTGCCGCCGTCCGTCGCCTGTTGGGCGGATTGAGGTTCTGGTTGATCGGATGTCGTGGACTGGAACGGGTTGAGCGCGATCGTGGCCGCCAATGCGATTACGGCCGCGACGGCGAGCAGCAGCGCCTGCCGTTTCGGCTCCATCCGCTCGAACCGGTCTCTCGCTCGGCCGAGAAGGCCCTGACGTTCCCTGTGCTCGTCTTTGCGTGGTGTCTCGTCCGTCATGATGGTGCTCCTTTCGAATGGATGATGGGCTATAGTCCCGGATCGTTGCCGGGCAGGCCGTTGCCGTCGCTGGGGGACGGCACGCTCCAGCCGTTGCCGGGCTGGGAGCCGGTTCCGCCCGATTGCCCCGACTGTCCCGACTGGTATTGGGGTATCCATTGCTGTTGCTGCTGTGGCGGCGTCGGGTCGGGGACGGTCTGCTGTTCGGCCTGTCGTTCCCTCTCCTGGCGTTCCCGTGCCGCTTTCTCCTCGGCCGCGCGCTTGGCCTTCGCATGCTCCGCCTGCGTGGCGATGGCCTGTTCGAGGGTCTTCCTCGCCTGCTCGACCCGGGAGACCAGATCCTCGAGCTCCTTGACGGTGACGTCCTTGCCGGGCTCGGCGGCCCGTTCGAGGATCGTCGTCAGATCGTCGATGGCCGTGCCGGTGTCATCGTCGCGTTTCGCGCCGTCCCGGAGCTTGGTGGCCTCGCCGACCGCCTTCGCGAGCGATTCGCGCGCGTCGGCCTCCTGTTTGATGGCGAGGGCCCTCCTCGCCGCCGACACCAGCGTGTTCGTGTCCTTATTGGCCTTGCCCGCGCGGTCCTTCAACGATCCAGCATCCCTGATGGACAGCCGGGCGGCGGGCTCGTCGAGTATCCTCGCGTTGTCTGAAATCCGCGCGTCCAGACGGCTCCATGCCTTCGCATCGGCGAGGTCGGACGCCTTGTGGGCTTTGACGAACCGAGTCGCAATCGTATTGGTCTCCCGCAGCACGGCCTGCGCCTGTTCCGCGCCGTGGCGGGCGGGCGCGGGGACGGCGCCCGCGGCGGTCACGCCGACGAGCGCCCCGGCGGCGGCCACGGCGAGCACCGGCAGTACGATCCCGCCGGCCTGGAACGAAAGGGCGGGCGCATCGGCCTCCCTATCGGGGCCGCACCCCCGGAACGCGCGCTGGGGCCTGTCATCCAGGTCATCGGATGGCGACGTGTCGTCGGATGCCGGCAGGGGGATCGCATGCGCGCCGGAAGGCGGGGGAGCCGTCACATCGCCACCGGCCCCCGGTCCTGAGGCCTGCGGCGGGACAATCCTTTCCTCCTCTTGGGGAAGATCGGGCTCATGGCCGGTATCGGTGCCGTCGTCGCCGGCGGCCGGCGTGGGGGAGGGAGTCTCGTCCGGTTCCGAGAGCAGGCGGCGGATCCAATCGTCGCCGTTCTCGGCAGGGGAGTCGAGTTGTTCGAACAGGTCCGGCATGGTCATGGGCGCATGCCTCCCCTCGGGCCGATCGTCGCGCGTATCGTGGCCGTGAGCCGGTCGAGCTGTTCCAGGGAATCGAGATCCCGTTCACGGGCGATGCCTTCGAGCCGTTTCGCGAGCTTCAGCTCCTCGTCCGGGTCCCGGGGCCGGTACGAGTCGGGGTTCCAACGCGGGTCCCCGGCCTCGTCGAGCAGGGCGCGTCCCCGTGACGCCAGTGCGCGCGCCTCCTCGGCCTCCTCATGGGACAGGGGTGCCTTCCGGTCGTCGAGCCGTCGTTCGATGGAGGCGATGGCCTGGTCGAGCCGGTCGCGGGCCGCGAGCTCCATGGACCTCCAGTCACGCCACCGGTCGGACAGTTCCCGCAGATCGCCGTCGGTGTCCGCGGCGAGCTGGCGTGACAGGCGGTCGCGTTCCGGCCCGTCGGGCATGCGGCGGATGCCGTCGCGGGAACGCCGGTAGCCGTCCAGCCGTTCCTCGCAGCCCGCCAGCGTGGCCATGAGCACGTCGGCGGAGGGATCGTCATGCGAGGCGGGCGAGGGAGGCGTCCCATAGGCAAGGAG
>USAX01000023.1 GCA_900552705.1 uncultured Collinsella sp.
GCGAGGACAAGCATTGCCCGTGCGTGCTGCACGATGGCGAGCTGCGCAGCGAAAGCGTCCGTGCGGGCCTTTCGTGGGGAGTCGAACGCAACTGGAAAGGTTGCCTCTTTTTGCCGGGCGACCAGCCACTTGTGAGTTCGGATTCTTTTGAGGGTATGGTTCGTGCGTTTGACGAGCGTGACCGCAATCATCCGGTGCGTCTTGCGTGCAACGGCGAGCCTTCGAGCCCGGTGCTCTTTCCGGCGGAATTGTTCGATGCGCTTATGCGTCTTGAGGGCAAGGACGGCGGCGGTTCGATCCTTAAGGACCGTACCGACGTGGTGCTGGTCGAGGCGCGTACTTACGAACTGTGGGACGTCGATACCGCCAAGGGACAGCGACGCATAACGGAGCATATCGCCGCCTGCTCGTATTTTGATCGCGTGGCCAACTGCATCAACCAATAAGGAGCAATTATGATCATCATCAAAAACGGTGCGCTCGTGACGCCCCAGGGGCTTCGCCGCGCCGATCTTGCCATGGATGGCGATAAGATCGTGCGGATCGCCGCGGCGATTGAGCCGGGCGCCGACGATACTGTCGAGGATGCCGCGGGCTGCTGGGTGTTTCCCGGCTTTATCGATGGCCACACGCACATGCAGTGCTGGACCGGCATGGATTGGACGGCCGATAGCTTTGAGACCGGCACGCGCGCGGCTGCCTGCGGCGGCACGACGACCATTGTGGATTACGCCACGGCCGATCGCGGCGTGACCATGCCTGATGCCTTGGCCGAGTGGCATCGCCGCGCCGACGGAACCTGCACGGCCAACTACGCCTTTCATATGGCGCTCGCCGAGTGGAACGAGCGCAACCGCGCCGATCTCTCGGCCATGCGCGAGGCGGGCGTATCGTCGTTCAAGACCTACTTTGCCTACGATCATTTGCGCCTGGACGATGCCGAGACGCTCGAGGTGCTCGAGGAGCTCAAGCGTGTTGGCGGTATCCTGTGCGTGCATTGCGAGAACGGCACGCTGGTGAATGAGCTGCAGAAGCGCGTGTTTGAGCAGGGTATCCACGGGCCCGAGGGCCATGCGCTCAGCCGTCCGGATGTGTGCGAGGCCGAGGCAGTGAGCCGTCTGCTGTATCTGGCGCACCTGGCCGGCGACGCGCCGGTTAACGTGGTGCACCTTTCGACCAAGCTGGGGCTCGAGGCCATTCGCGCTGCCAAGGCGCGCGGGCAGAAGAACATCCATGTCGAGACCTGCCCTCAGTATCTGATGCTCGACGATACCTGCTATCTGGAGCGGGGCGAGGACGGCTTTGCGGGTGCCAAGTATGTGATGAGCCCGCCGCTGCGCCATGCTGGCGACCGCGCCGCGCTGCGCGAGGCGCTTGTGGCCGGCGAGATCGATACCATCGCCACCGACCACTGCAGCTTTAACCTGCACGGGCAAAAGGACCGCGGGCGCGACGACTTCCGCGCGATTCCCAACGGCGGACCCGGTGTGGAGCATCGCCCCGTCGCGATCGCCACGAGCTTTGAGGGACAGCTGGGCCCCGAGGATCTGTGCCGCCTGATGAGCGAGAACCCGGCGCGCGTCTTTGGCATGTATCCGCGCAAGGGCTGTCTTGCCGAGGGTGCCGATGCCGACGTGTGCGTGTGGGATCCCAAGGCGCGCTGGACCATTCGCGCGACGACGCAGCATCAGGCTGTGGACTACACGCCGCTCGAGGGCTTTGAGGCGCACGGCCGCGCCAAGGCCGTGTTTGTGAACGGCGTACTGGCTGCGCGCGACGGCGAGCCCACCGGAGCCCAACCCGGCCGCTACGTCCCCCGCTAGCAGCAAAGATGCCGTGTCCCCTCCGCAGTTGCGGTGAAATAGTTCCTGTTTAGCCGCCAAATAGGCCGTTTCAGGAACTATTCCACCGCAACTTATAGGTCTGGTGGGGCAGCGCCGGCTACTTGAGGTTGGTGGCGACGATGGGGCGGTCGAGAGCTGTCTCGAAGCGGTCGGCCATCGTGGGGTCGCTGAGCGTGTCGACTTGGTTGAGCATGACGCGTGCGGTGCAGAGTCCCAACGCCTGCATCTCGGCATTGAGCACCTGGGCGACGCGCCCTGGGGTGGCAGTGTCGGTGGGCTCGCAGCCGCAGCGCTCGCAGAAGAGCTCGGGGCGGTGGACAACCTTGGCGACGGGCTTGCCCAGCCCTGAGGCGCCGACGACCCAGACAACGTTTGCCGTGGCGGCGGGAATTACCGGCTCCCAGGCGGCATGCGCCTTGAGCGGGAGTCGCTTGCTGCCATCTGCCTCGGCCAACACATAGTCAAAGCGCTGCGCCAGCTCGTTGAGCGGCTCAGCGGGGGCGGAGAGCTTGCCTGTCTCCGGGTCCAAAACACCCGCTTGGCAGATGCTTCCGCGCACAAGGCCCGCGCAGGCCTCGCAGGTGCAGCCGGGGGCATGCGCGGCACCCGGCTTCCAAGGTGCGGCGTCCAGGCGACGGCTCGACCCGTCCCATGGCACGCCGGCGACGGGAAACATGTGCGTGGTGGTACAGAGGAGCACGCGGCCGCCAGCGCGCATGAGCTCGAGCCCCAGCGTCTTCAGCAACGTCGACTTGCCGCCACTGCCGATAATCGCGGTAATGCCCGGCTCGATCCTGAGCGCCGAGGCAAGATTGCCGCTAACCGTTTCCATCTGTTCACCGCCGTATAATACTGTGATAATAAATAATCATCAGAGTAGCGGCCGAACCGCTTTTGCTCTGCTCAAACCGTAGCACAGGGAGGTGCCCCGGGAATGCTCGTTTATGTTCGCGGCGCCGGTGATATCGCCACGGGCGTCGCCGTTCGCTTGGTGCGCGCCGGCGTTTCGGTCGTTATGGCCGATATCGCGGTTCCCACGTGCATCCGCCGCACAATCTGTTTTTGCGAGGCCATTCGCCTGGGCGAGGTCGAGGTCGAAGGCATTCGCGCTCGCTTGGCACAGACGCCGGCTGAGGCGCTTGAGATTACCAAGGCTGGAGACGTCGCCGTTGTGGTGGACCCTCAGGCCAAGATGCTCGATGAGCTTAAACCCACGGCTGTGGTCGACGCGATTTTGGCTAAGCGCAACTTGGGCACCACGCGCGACATGGCGCCTGCCGTCATCGCTGTGGGGCCGGGCTTTACCGCGCCGGTTGACTGCGACGCCGTGGTCGAGACCATGCGCGGGCATTTTCTCGGCCGTGTCATTACCCAAGGTTCGCCCCAGCCCAACACGGGCGTGCCGGGCATTATCGCCGGCTATGGCAAGGAACGTGTTATCCACAGCCCCGCCGCCGGCGTGTTTCGGTCCGACCGCGCAATCGGCGACATCGTGAGCGCCGGAGACGTGATTGGCTACGCGGGCGATACGCCCATGTGCACGCAGATCGATGGCTGTCTGCGCGGGCTTTTGGCGAACGGCGTGCAGGTGACTGAGGGCTTTAAATGCGCCGATGTCGATCCGCGCGGCGACGCCAGCTACATCAACTATATTTCGGACAAGGCGACATCGGTCGGCGGCGGCGTGCTCGAGGCACTCGCTATGCTCACCGATGTCTTTAGAGGATAGAAGGCGGCAATGGAAAAGCTCGATGTTGTGAATGCGGCGCTTGCCGCCCTGCGTGCTGGCGAGACGTGCGAGCTCGTGGTCGTGGCCGGTACGGCGGGGTCATCACCACGCGGCGTGGGCGCCTGGATGGCCGTCTTTGCCGATGGCAGCCAAGCGGGCACCATCGGCGGCGGCAAGATTGAGCTTTTTGCGCTGGACGAGGCGCGCGAGCTGCTGGCCGCAGGGCAATCGCGTCTGGTCCGCTACACCATGGGCGGCGAGAACTCCGATACCGGCATGATCTGCGGCGGAGCCATCTGCCTGTGCTACCTGCACCTGGACGCGACCAAGGCACCGTTGTTCCAGGAGATTGCCAATGTGCTGGCGTATCGACACATCGGCGACTTCGTCATTGACTTTGAGCCGTTTATCGCAAGCGCGCTCGAGGGCGATGTGGCTGAGTACCATGGCGAGGCATCACGCCATACCATTGACGGCTGTCCCGGGCTTTCGCTGGTGGAGGAGGGGAGTAAGGTCACCTACACCAACGCGGCCTCCGAGATTCCCGCGGCGCACATCGAGACGCTCTGCCCCGAGGGCCTGACCTATATCTTTGGCTGCGGCCACGTGGGCGCTGCGACGGCGCGGGTGCTCACGGCGGCGGGCTTTGCCGTCGTGGCTTGCGACGACCGCCCCGGCACGCTGACCCCCGAATGGGTGTCCGGCGTCTACGACCGTCGTCTGGTCGATTATAAGAACCTGAGCGAGCTGTGTCCCATCGGCCCGCGCGACTTGGTGGTCGTCGCCACGGCGGGTCACAAGTCCGATATCGACGTGGTGATTCAGGCCATGCGCGCTAAACCCGCCTATCTGGGCTGCCTGGGCTCGCGCCGCAAGACCGCCTTTGTGCGCGCCCGCCTGGAGCAGGAGGGCTTCACGCAGGGCCAGATCGACGAGCTGCACCTGCCGATCGGTGTCGCCATCGAGGCCGAGGATCCCGAGGAGATTGCCATCTCCATCGCCGCCGAGATGATCCACCTGCGCCGCACCAAACTCGTCCCCCGCAAGCGCTAGTCGCATCCCAAATGAGCTGCCCCAGCCCTCTGCCGCATGCGGGTCAAAATGCTACCTGTGCCATATGCCCTATAATGTCCGACCGTTGAGCGGCATGGGGCCGCTGCCTAGGGTATGGGGGGCGCAAATGGCAGAGTCGGCAGCAGGGGATGCCCTGTTCGAGCGTACGGGAAAAGTTTCGTTTGTGCAGGTATTACCCCATGCACTGCAGCATGTGCTGGCGGCATTCGCGGGTATCGTCACGCCCGCCATCATTATCGCGTCGGTCTGTGGCTTTACCCCTCAAGAGGAAGCCGCTGTCATCCAGGCGTCGCTCGTCCTCTCGGCGCTTGACATTTTCCTTCAACAGTTTCCCATAAAAGGTGTCGTCGGTTCGGGCCTGCCCATTGTGATGGGTGCGAGCTTTACCTTCGTGCCGGCGCTCAAGGCAGTCGGTCTTGAGCTTGGTTTTGAGGCCGTACTGGGCGCCCAGGTAATCGGCGGCGCGCTCGTCGCGCTCTTCGGCCTACTGTTTAGGCGCGTGAGTTTTCTGTTTCCGGCCCCGGTGCTTGGCACCGTCATCTTTGTCATTGGCCTGTCGCTATGTCCAGTGGCAGTTGCCTCCATGGCGGGCGGGGAGGGCGCGGCCGATTTTGGCAGTGTCACCAACTGGGCCGTCGCACTTGTGACGTTCGTCGTCACCTTTATGGCCGGCAACTACGGCAAGGGCGCGCTTAGGCTGGGCAGCATCCTGGCTGGTATCTGCGCGGGCTTTGTTTTGGCTGCGGTGTTGGGCATGGTCGATTTCTCGGCCATCGCGACCGCCAGCTGGTTCGCCCCGCCGGCCCCGGGCGCCCATCGCCTGGTGTTCGACCCGGCCGCGTGCGCCGTTGTGGGCGTTGTCGCCATTGTCAACGCCGTGCAGGTCATGGGCGAGTTTGCCGCCGTGTCCTCTGCTGCGCTCGATACCCCTGCGACCGATAGCCAGATCTCGGGTGGCCTGATCGCCAACGGCCTGGTCGGTATGCTGTCGGGCTTTTTGGGCGGCGTCCCCACGGCAACCTTTGGCCAGAATGTGGGCATTATCGCCGAGAACAAGGTCGTCAACCGCATGGTCTTTACGCTTGCCGCCGTCATCTTGCTCATCGCGGGCCTGCTGCCCAAGTGTGCGGCGGTACTCACGTCCATTCCGCAGCCGGTCATCGGTGGCGCCACGATCGGCGTGTTCGCGACCATCGGCATGAACGGTGTGGTCATGTTTGCCCGCCACGGCTTGTCTCAGCGCGATACCACGCTCATGGGTCTCTCTATCGCCTTTGGCACGGGCATTGAGCGCACGGCCGGCGCGCTTGCCGGCGCTGGATTCCCCGCATGGGTTGGCACCGTCTTTGGCGGATCCTCCATTGCCGTCGCCGCGCTCGTTGCTGTGATCCTCAACCTGGTTCTCCCGCGCCAAAAATAACGCCCCATATATGAGTTGCGGTGGAATAGGGACTGTTTAAGCCTTTTAAGCCATCAAACAGTCCCTATCTCACCGCAACTGCTGTTTTCCTCCGTGCCCTAGGGATCAATTTGTGCGGGGGAGTTGTGGAGTTGTGCAGGCAGACGAGGTTTTTCTGGAAATACGCTCCCGATGCGCGTATAGTACCGATTGTTTTGTCGGCTCCTGCTGCGTCGAGTCCAAACCGCGAAATGCCATGAGCGGCGCGGATGCAGTCAGGAGGCACGAGGACAACCCATCGTGGCCACGCCCCGTGCTTAAAACCCCAAGAAGGAGTGAACAATGGCAGAAGAGAAGTATGTGCCGCGTCTGAAGACCAAGTACAACAACGAGGTCAAGCAGCAGCTTCAGGACAAGTTCCAGTACGAGAACGTCATGATGATCCCCAAGTTTGAGAAGATCGTCGTGAACATGGGTGTCGGCGAGGCCGCTACCGATTCCAAGGCCATCGACGGTGCCGTGCGCGACCTGCGCGCCATCACCGGCCAGCAGCCGATGATCACCCGTGCCCGCAAGTCCATCGCTACCTTCCGCCTGCGCGCTGGTATGCCGATCGGCTGCAAGGTTACCCTGCGTGGCGACCGTATGTGGGAGTTCTTCGATCGTCTGACCTCCGTCGCGATTCCCCGTATCCGCGACTTCCGCGGCATCTCCGCCAAGAGCTTCGACGGCCGTGGTAACTTCTCCATGGGCGTCACCGAGCAGCTCATCTTCCCCGAGATCGACTTCGACTCTGTCGATCACCAGCGTGGTATGGACATCACTTTCGTGACCACCGCCAATACCGATGAGGAGGCCAAGGCCCTTCTGGACGCCTTCGGTTTCCCGTTCAAGAAATAGGTTCACCTGCCCTATGAGCGCCGTCCCCAGAAGGGGGCGGCGCTTGGGGCGAACAATACTCTATGTGAGGAGGATATAAGTGGCTAAGACATCGATGATCGTCAAGTGCAATCGCAAGCAGAAGTTCTCTACTCGTGAGTACACGCGCTGCCAGCGCTGCGGCCGTCCGCACTCTGTGTACCGCAAGTTCGGCCTGTGCCGTGTCTGCTTCCGCGAGCTTGCACTCAAGGGCGAGCTTCCCGGCGTTAAGAAGGCCAGCTGGTAAGTCACTACCAGCGTTTCAAGCATCCGTTTGGAACAGGGAAAACGCGCTAGTTAGGCTTTGCCGTTAAGGGCGGCGAAGAACCAAGAGCACGTGTTCATCAAGAACGAAGGAGAATCTGTATGAACCTTACAGACCCGATCGCAGATATGCTTACGCGCATCCGTAACGCTAACTCTGTGAACAAGGCCACGGTCTCCATGCCGAGCAGCAAGAAGCTCGTCGAGATCGCTCGTGTTCTGCACGAGGAGGGCTACATCGAGGGCTACGATGTCGAGGACACCGTTCCCCAGAAGACTCTGCACATCACGCTTAAGTATGGTCCCAAGAAGGCTAAGGTCATCAACGGCATCCGCCGCATTTCCAAGCCGGGCCTGCGTAAGTACACCGGCGTTGCCGACATGCCCCGCGTCCGCGGTGGCCTTGGTACCGCCATTATTTCCACCAGCCATGGCGTCATGACCGACCGCGATGCTCGCAAGCACAACGTCGGCGGCGAGATCATCGCTTACGTCTGGTAATTCGCTCGGTAGGTAGAAGGAAAGGAGATCACCGTGTCTCGTATCGGTAATAAGCCTGTCCAGATTCCCGCCGGAGTCGAAGTGGCAGTCAACGGCAACAACGTTGTCGTCAAGGGCCCCAAGGGCCAGCTCGAGCTCGATATCTATGAGAAGCTCGCTATCAACGTCGAGGACAACGTCCTCACCGTTTCCCGTCCCGACGACGAGCGTGAGACCCGTGCCCGCCACGGCCTCACCCGCGCCCTCATCCACAACATGGTTGTTGGCGTTTCCGAGGGCTTCGAGAAGAAGCTCGAGCTCGCCGGCGTCGGTTACCGCGTGCAGCAGAAGGGTAAGAACCTCGAGTTCTCCCTGGGCTTCTCGCACCCCGTGATCGTCGAGGCTCCCGAGGGCATCACCTTCGAGGTTCCCGACAACACCCACGTGAACGTCAAGGGTATCAACAAGCAGCAGGTCGGTCAGATCGCCGCTGAGATCCGCGGCCATCGTCCTCCCGAGCCTTACAAGGGCAAGGGTATCCACTACGTTGGCGAGCACATCCGCCGCAAGCTGGGTAAGGCCGCCAAGTAGTCGTAACCGACTCACTCGCATAAGACCAGCACCCCGTCAGGTGCTGGCAAGATCAACCTTTTTAGGAGTTTACGTATGAACAAGCATAAGGCGAAGCTGGAAGGCCTCAAGCGTCGTCAGCGTCGTGTTCGCGGCAAGGTCTCGGGTACCTCCGAGCGTCCGCGTCTTCGCGTGACCCGTACTAACGCCAACATCTATGCCCAGATCATCGACGACAGCAAGGGCTCCAGCCTGACGCTCGTCTCTGCCTCGACCCTCGAGGCAGAGTTCAAGGGCACCCACACCTCGAACAAGGAGGCTGCGGAGAAGGTCGGTCAGCTCGTTGGCAAGCGTGCCATCGAGGCCGGCATCACCAAGGTCGCCTTCGATCGCGGTGGCCGTATCTACCATGGCCGCGTCAAGGCCCTCGCCGACGGTGCTCGTGCCGCCGGTCTCGAGTTCTAGGAGGTATGTAGCACATGGCTCGTAATCAGAAGCAGCAGCGCGAGGCCTCCGAGTTCGAGGAGCGCGTCGTTTACATCAACCGCGTGTCGAAGACCGTCAAGGGTGGTCGTCGCATGAGCCTCGTCGCTCTCGTCGTCGTTGGCGACGGCAAGGGCAACGTCGGCGTTGGCATGGGCAAGTCCGCTGAGGTGCCCCTGGCCATCTCCAAGGCGTCTCTCGATGCCAAGAAGAACATGTTCCACGTGCCGGTGACCGAGCAGGGCACCATCCCGCACGAGGTTCTCGGCCACTTTGGTGCCGGCCGCATCATCATCAAGCCCGCTGTCGAGGGTACCGGCGTTATCGCCGGCGGCGCTGTGCGTCCCCTCTTCGAGCTTGCTGGCATCAAGAACGTCCTGTCCAAGTCCCTCGGTACCGACAACGGCCTCAACATCATCAAGGCTGCCGTCGAGGGCCTCAAGGAGCTCTCCAGCCCTGAGGACGTCGCGGCTCGCCGTGGCCTGACGGTCTCCGAGATGTTCGTCGGTAAGGAGAACTAAGCATGGCTGACACCATCAAGATCAAGCAGGTCCGCAGCACCAACGGTTGCAAGCAGGACCAGGTCCGTACTGTCCGTGCCCTCGGTCTCCACAGGATCCGCGAGGTTCGCGAGATTGCTGACAACGAGTCCGTCCGCGGCATGATCTTCAAGGTCAAGCACCTTGTCGAGATTGTAGAGGAGTAGCAAATGCAGCTTCACGATCTTACTCCCGCGCCCGGTTCCACCAAGAACCGCAAGCGCGTCGGCCGTGGCAATTCTTCGGGTCACGGCACCACTTCTGGCCGCGGCCAGAAGGGCCAGGGTTCCCGCTCTGGTGGCACCAAGGGTGCCGGCTTCGAGGGTGGCCAGACTCCGCTGGCTATGCGCCTGCCCAAGCTTCCGGGCTTCCGCAACCCCCGTCGTATCGAGTACACCGCTGTTAACGTTGAGCGTCTCGAGCGTAAGTTCGAGGACGGCGCTGTAATCGACGGTGCCGCTCTTAAGGCCGCTCGCATCACCAAGAGCGAGTTCGAGCCCGTCAAGGTGCTCGGCAATGGTGAGCTCACCAAGAAGTTCACGGTCAAGGTCGACAAGGTCAGCGCTTCTGCGCAGGCCAAGATCGAGGCCGCTGGCGGAAAGGTCGAGCTGCCGTGCTAAATGGTCTTAAGAATGCTTTCCGCATCAAAGAATTGCGCGAAAAGATTCTTTTTACCATAGCTATGCTCGTCGTGTACCGCATTGGTGCGCACGTTCCTGTGCCCGGCATTCCCTTCCAGGGGATGCTGGGCCTTTTCTCGACCGATAACAATTCGGTCGCCGCAGGTGCTATGGCCCTCCTGAATCTTTTCTCTGGCGGCGCGTTGAGCTATGTGTCGGTGTTTTCGCTGGGCATCATGCCTTACATCACCAGCTCGATCATCCTCCAGATGCTCCAGGCCGTCGTGCCTTCCCTGCATGAGCTTGCCCGCGAGGGCGAGGTCGGTCAGACCAAGATTACGCAGTATTCGCGTTACCTCACCCTGGCTCTGGCAATCCTCAACTCCGTGGGTTACCTCTTCCTCTTTAAGAGCTTCGGCATCAGCTTCAATGGCGCCGGCGCTCCCGAGATCATCTTCGACCTCATGATCGTCGGTACGCTCACCGCAGGCGCTATGCTGATCATGTGGATTGGTGAGCTCATCACCCAGCGCGGTATCGGCAATGGCATGTCGCTGATCATCTTTGCGAACATCATGGCCGGCCTTCCGCAGGCTATCTTCTCCAGCACCGAGGGTAATGCCGGTGGCATCATCACCATGGTGATCATCTGCGCCATCATCCTGCTGGTTATCCCGCTGATTGTTTTCCTTGAGCGCGGCCAGCGCCGCATCCCGGTCTCCTATGCCAAGCGCGTCGTGGGCCGTCGCATGATGGGTGGCCAGACCACCTACCTGCCCATCAAGGTCAACACCGCGGGCGTCGTGCCGATCATCTTTGCCTCGGCGCTGCTGTACTTCCCGGCTCAGATTGCCGTGTTCTTCCCCGGCATCGGCTGGATTCAGGCAGTTGCCTCTGCGCTTTCGACCGGTTGGCTCAACTGGGTGCTTAACGTTGTCCTCATCGTGTTCTTCGCGTACTTCTACACCTCCATGGTGTTCAACCCCGATGACACCGCCGACAACCTTAAGAAGCAGGGCGGCTTTATTCCGGGCGTTCGTCCGGGTAGGGCTACCGCGGCCTACATCAAGAACGCGCTCAACAAGATCACGCTTCCCAGCGCTGTCTTTTTGGCGCTCATCGCCATCGTGCCTTCGATCATCTTCTCCTTCACGGGTAACCATCTGATCCAGGCTTTTGGCGGAACGTCCATCCTCATCATGGTCGGCGTCGTGCTCGACACGGTCGATAAGCTCGAAGGCCAGATCAAGATGTATGATTACGATGGATTCTTTAAATAGGCTAGAGGAGGATTGCTCATGAACCTCGTATTGCTCGGAGCTCCGGGTGCCGGTAAGGGTACCGTCGCACAGGAGCTCGTCGCCGAGTTTGGCGTCGCCCACATTTCCACGGGCGACCTGCTGCGTGCTGCCGTCAAGGGCGGCACCGAGCTTGGTATTCAGGCTAAGAAGTACATGGACGCTGGCGAGCTCGTTCCCGACCAGCTCGTGATCGACCTTGTCAAGGAGCGCCTTGCCGCCGATGACGCCCAGCAGGGCTTCATTCTCGACGGCTTCCCGCGCAACACCGCCCAGGCTGTGACGCTCGATTCCGAGCTCTCCGCCATGGGTCGCGAGATCGATTGCGCCCTTCTGGTCGATGTGGCCCCTGAGGTCATTATCGATCGTCTGTCTTCGCGTCGCACCTGCCGCGCCTGCGGTTACACCGGCACCGCTGCCGATGCCACCTGCCCCAAGTGCGCCGGCGAGATGTATCAGCGCGACGACGACAAGCCCGAGACCATCAAGAACCGTCTCGACGTCTACGAGAAGTCCACGAGCCCGCTCGTCGACTACTATCGTGGCCAGGGTCTGCTCAAGTCGGTCAACGGTGACCAGGCTCGCGAGACCGTGTACGGGGATGTCAAAGAGGCTCTCGGTCTATGATCAAGATTAAGTCTGCAACGCAAATCGAGCAGATGAAGAAGGCAGGAGCGCTATCTAAGATGGCGCTCCGCCACGTTGGAGCCATGGTGCGCCCCGGCGTTTCGACTTTTGAGCTCGATCAGCTCGCGGAGCAGATTATCCGCATGCATGGCGGCACCCCTGCCTTTAAGGGTTACGGCGGGTTCCCGGGGACCATTTGCGCATCGATCAACGATGCCGTGGTCCACGGTATTCCCAACCCCGACATGATTCTGCGCGATGGCGATATCATCTCCATCGATACGGGAGCCGTTGTCGACGGTTGGGTCGGCGATAACGCATGGACGTTTTTCGTCGGCACCCCCACGCCCGAAGCCAAGGCTTTGTGCGAGGTCACGCGCGATTGCCTTAAGGCTGCCATCGAGCAGGCTGTTCCCGGTAACCATATCGGGGACGTCGGTTATGCCGTTCAGTCCCTTGCCGAGTCTCACGGTTACGGCGTGCTTCGTGATTATGTGGGTCATGGCATTGGCCGCGTGATGCACGAGGACCCCAACGTTCCTAACTATGGAAAGAAGGGGAGGGGCGTTCGCCTCCAGGCCGGCATGGTCATTGCCATCGAGCCGATGGTTACGATGGGTTCCAACCATGTGAGCACGGGCTCCGACGGTTGGATTGTTACGACCAACGACCACCTGCCCGCCGCGCACTACGAGAACACCGTCGCCATTACCAATGACGGTCCGGTGATTCTCACCACGGATGCCCAGGGTGCTTGGTGTTCGCTCCAAGGCGGAGAAATGTAACAAGTTCCACTTAGTTGTGGAGCCATTACGAAGTTATTACGATGCGTGCATACGTGTTGTAGAATACTCAATCGCTGTCGTTTTCTAGAGAAAGATGATTGCTTGTGAAGAAGGAAGACGCAATTGAGCTCGAGGGTACGGTAAAGGAACCGTTGCCCAATGCCATGTTTAAGGTTGAGCTCGAGAACGGTCATTCGGTTCTGTGCAACATTTCTGGCAAGATCCGAATGAATTACATCCGTATTCTCCCCGGTGACAGGGTTGTCGTGGAGCTTTCCCCGTACGACCTGACCCGCGGCCGCATCACCTATCGCTACAAATAGCGGCACGCATACACGCACTCCATTTCCGACTGCAGGCTTAGCTCAACCTACGGTCGGATTGTGTGTGAAGACCAGCCATAGTTTTAAACGCCTGCGGCTGGGCGAGTAGATAGTAGGGAAGTAGTTTGAGCGCTACCGAAAGGAAGAACGATGAAGGTACGTCCTTCGGTCAAGAAGATGTGCGATAAGTGCAAAATCATTAGGCGCCATGGCAAGGTCCTCGTCATTTGCGAGAACCCCCGTCATAAGCAGCGTCAGGGTTAAGAGAGGAGACTACGTTGGCCCGTATTAATGGTGTCGACCTCCCGCGTGAGAAGCGCGTTGAGATCGGTCTGACCTACATTTACGGCATCGGCCGCACCACTGCGACGAAGATCTGCGTCGAGTGCAACGTTAACGTGGATACGCGCGTTAAGGACCTCACCGAGGATGAGGTTAACGCCATCCGCGATTATATCGATAAGAACCAGATCATGGTTGAGGGCGACCTCCGCCGTGAGCGCAACCAGAACGTCAAGCGCCTTATGGACATCGGCTGCAACCGCGGCCTTCGTCACCGCAAGGGCCTCCCGGTCCGCGGCCAGCGCACCCACACTAACGCTCGTACCCGCAAGGGCCCGAAGCGTCAGATCGGTGCTAAGAAGAAGAAATAAGGAGCGCTAGATAGATGGCTACTGCTAAGAAGAACGTTCGCGCTGCCCGTCTGAAGCGCGCGGACCGTAAGAACATTTCCGTGGGCCAGGCTCACATTCGTTCTACGTTCAACAACACGATCGTTTCGATCACCGATCCCCAGGGCAACGTCATTTCCTGGAAGTCGGCTGGCCAGGTGGGCTTCAAGGGCTCCCGTAAGTCCACGCCGTTCGCTGCCCAGATGGCTGCCGAGGCTGCTGCCAAGCAGGCCATGGAGCACGGTATGAAGAAGGTTTCCGTCTTCGTCAAGGGCCCCGGCTCCGGTCGTGAGACCGCCATCCGCTCCCTCCAGGCTGCTGGCCTCGAGGTCTCGAGCATCCAGGACAAGACCCCCATTCCGCACAACGGCTGCCGCCCCAAGAAGCGTCGCCGCGTGTAACTGAAAGGATCGTATCAATATGGCAATCGACAGGACTCCTGTTCTTAAGCGCTGCCGTCAGCTCGGGATCGATCCCGCTGAGCTCGGTTACAGCAGCAAGAAGGAATCTATCCGTCAGCCCAAGCGCCGTCGCAAGGAATCTGAGTACGGCATGCAGCTGCGCGAGAAGCAGAAGGTCAAGTTCATCTATGGCGTTCTGGAGAAGCAGTTCCACGGCTACTTCAACAAGGCCCGCAAGATGAACGGCGTCACCGGTGAGAACCTCATGATCATCCTTGAGTCTCGCCTTGACAACGTCGTCTTCCGTCTTGGCTTTGCCCGCACCCGCAAAGAGGCTCGTCAGTCCGTCCGTCACGGTCACTTCACCGTGAACGGCAAGCGCGTGGACATCCCGTCCTACCGCGTCAAGGCCGGCGACGTCGTCGCTGTCGGCGAGAAGTTCCGTGACCTCCTCCCCATCAAGGAGGCCCTGATTTCCTCCGAGCGCTTTGAGGTCCCTGGCTGGCTCGAGGTCGATATCGAGAAGCTGTCTGGTAACGTGCTCGCTCTGCCGACGCGTGAGCAGATCAGCGGTGATATCAACGAGCAGCTCATCGTCGAGCTCTACTCTAAGTAGTCCATCCGGGCTGCTGAGGCTGGAGGTAATACATGTCAGAATTCATTAGGCCTCAGGTTCAGGTCGAAGAGATCAACGAAACGTCTGCTCGTGTCTCCGTCGAGCCGCTCGAGCGTGGCTACGGCGATACGCTGGGTAACTCCCTTCGCCGCGTACTTCTGTCCTCGCTCGAGGGTGCCGCCGTCGAGGCTATTCAGATCGATGGTGCACAGCACGAGTTCATGACCATCCCTAACATGGTCGAGGATGTCACCGACATCGTCCTGAATGTCAAGGGTCTTGTCTTCAGGGCTCTCGGCACGACCGACGAGGCGACCGCCACCATTTCTGTTGACGGCCCCTGCGAGGTCACCGGTGCGGACTTCTTTATTCCGTCCGAGTTTGAGCTGGTCAACCCCGAGCAGCACATCGCTACGCTTACCGAGGGTGGCCATCTCACCATGAGCATGCGCATCGGCTATGGCCGCGGCTATGTCTCTGGCGAGGCTAACAAGCGCGACAACGATCCCATCGGTGTGATCCACGTCGACTCGCTGTACTCGCCGGTGTCCCGTTGCGCCAAGCTCGTTGAGGCTTGCCGTGTCGGTCAGCACACCGACTACGACCGCCTTGTCCTCGAGATCGAGACCAACGGCTCCATCGCTCCGCGCGACGCCGTGGTCCAGGCTGCCAATATCATCAACCAGCATATGGCTGCCTTTATGAACCTTGCCGAGACCCCCGAGGTCGAGGAGGAGGCTTCGATCTTCGCTCCCGAGGTCACCAACGACAACGCCGAGCTGGACAAGCAGATCGAGGATCTGGACCTTTCCGTCCGTTCCTACAACTGCCTTAAGCGCGCCAGCATTCACTCGGTCCGTCAACTCGTTGAGTTCTCGGAGAACGATCTGCTCAACATCCGTAACTTCGGTGTTAAGTCGATCGAGGAAGTGAAGGACAAGCTTGAGTCCATGGGCCTGAGCCTGAAGGCTTAATGCTTCGCATATTTGAGGAGAAACTAGACCATGCGTCACAACGTTAAGAAGGGCCTGAAGCTCGGCACCGATGCGAGCCACACCAAGGCCATGAAGAAGAGCCTTGCTAAGGCCCTCTTCGAGAACGACCGCATCAAGACCACCGAGACCCGCGCTAAGGCGCTGCGTTCGGTCGTCGATCCGATCATCACTTGGGCCAAGAAGGGCGACCTGCACTCTCGTCGTCTGGCTATCGCCAAGCTCGGCGATAAGCAGCTCGTTGCCGAGATCTTCGACAAGGCTGCTCAGGGCATGTGGCAGGACCGCAACGGCGGTTACACCCGCATCATGAAGCTCGGTAACCGCAAGGGCGACAACGCTCCCATCGTTATCATGGAGCTCGTCACCGAGCCTTGCACGCCTAAGGCCAAGAAGGCTGCTCCGGCCCCCAAGAAGGCCGCTGCTCCCAAGAAGGTCGAGGCTGTCGAGGAGACCGCTGCCGAGGAGGCTCCTGCTGAGGAGACCGCTGAGTAGACATTCCGTCTGCATAGGCTATATTCGAGGGGTACGTTCGCGTACCCCTCTTTTTTTGTCGCGATACCGTTGCTTGTTTGTTGGGAGCGCCCATGACTGCGCCGTCTGATTTCAATTCGATTTCCGAGCTTGACGCCACGCTCGTATTTCGCGTGGCCTATGATGGCTCATCGTATAGCGGATTTGCCGAGCAGCCGGGACAGACGACGGTTGCGGGTGAGCTACGTCGAGCCATCGAGACGCTGCTTCGCCGCCCGATCGATCTGACGTGCGCGGGGCGTACCGATGCCGGCGTGCATGCCGTGGCTCAGTACATCAGCGTGCCCGTAACGGACGCTGAGCTCGCTTGTACGCGCCGTAGGTGGCTGCGGGCTATGGATGCCCTGCTGCCCAAAGATATCGCCATTAACGAGGTCTACAAGGCCCGTAAAGGCTTTTCTGCGCGTTTTGACGCGCGTTCCCGTACGTATACATACCGCATTGCCGATCGAGATGCGCGCCCTGTGCTGTCCCGCGGTGCCGTGTGGTGGCATCGCTATCCCTTGGATGTTGAGGCTATGTCTGCTGCCTGCCCCGCACTGCTGGGCGAGCAGGACTTTAAAAGCTTTTGCAAGGTCGCTTCGGCCGTTGGCAAGCCCACGCATCGCTGCGTGATGCGTGCCGAATTTGGCCATGAGGTTGCGTTTGGCGAGGACATCCTGACGTTCACCATCGAGGGCAATGCGTTTCTGCATTCGATGGTCCGTTCGATCGTGGGCACGCTTGTCGAGATTGGCATGCATCGCCGTGAACCCGAGTGGATGCGCGAGGTTATCGATGCTTGCGACCGCACCGCTGCGGGCCCCACAGCTCCTGCCTGCGGCCTTACGTTTATGGGCGTGGATTACGATCCCGCCGAGCTTGTCGTGCTCGACTAGGGTAGGGCTCGACGTGTCGTGCGTCGACACCTGTCATCTGTGGGCTGCGCGTGTGCAACATCTGTTCTTGGCGTGCAATGCAACCGGTGTCTCATTGCTTTTATTGCCGGGGTGTACCATGAACCACGGTTTGATTCATTGCTGTCGAGAGGACGGATAATTTGGTTCGACGTGGCTCGCATCCGCGACTTTCGGTGATCCTTGTGGTAGAAGGTTCGCCCAGCTATGCGATGCGTGCGCTCGAGAGTATCCAGAACCAAGACCTCTACGATTTGCAGATTGTCGTTGTTTGCCGCGATGCTGCGCCCGGTGTGCGCCATTCGCTTCAAGTTGCTGCCGACAGGGACATCCATATTGATTTGATTGACGTCGAGGACGCGAAGCGTGGCGCTTGTCTTCGCGCCGGTTTTGATGCCTCGCGCGGCTCTCAAATCATCGCCATGAACGCCGATGAGTGGTTTGCTCCGCAGGCCCTTTCCAAGATGGTCGATATCGCGTGCGATACTGCGGCAGACATTGTGCTCCCCTCGGTGTCGCTCGATCGATACGATGCGCACCGCGAGCGTCATTCGCGCGTCTTGGATGCTGCCTCTATTGCCATAGAAGACGAGTCTTCTATGGTGACTGGGCTGCCCCAGTTGATTTTAGGCGGCCTAGTCGCTCAGACCTCTGGCGTGATGTATAGCCGTCCGCTGTTTGAGGCATGCCTGTCGCGCGGCAAGGCGTACCGTACGGTTGAGTTTATGGCTTATGCGCTCTCGCAGGCACGATTCGTGTCCGGCTGCGGCGACGCTTGTTTCCACGCGGTGGCACCTAAGCTTACAGATGCCTTTGATCCCACCATGTATGCCAGGATATCCGATGACACTCGAGCGCTCGACGAGCTTGCGGACTCACTCTCGGAAGCAGATAGCGGTGGTCGGCTCAAGCTGGCAAGCCAAAAGTTCTACTTTGCCGGACTGGTCGCCTGCATCGAGAATTTGTGTCTGAGCCCGCATGGAGTGTCGTCAATCGAGCGTTCCGCCCGCATGCGTGATATGCTCGAGGCGCCTCGAACCCGTCAGATGGTCGCCGCGCTCAAGGACAACCATCGGGGACTCGGTCTGTTGTTTGGGCCGATCGCCAGCGCCAAGCCTGCGCGCTGCGTGATGTGTACGCATCTGGCAGCTTTTCTTAACCGGACGGGCGCAAAAACCGCCTAAACGGCTCATTTCGAAACAAATTTGCATAGAATTGTTTCGAAATGCGTTCTTATACACAAAAGCCTTCAAATAGCGTTAAACTATTCAATCACTGATTGATTGTCTCCGCCATCTTTTGGAGAGAGGGTTTGTATGGCTAAAAAACGCAATGGGCGCCAGGATGCCATTAGAGATATTGTGCGCAATAAGGACGTCCGCACGCAGCGCGTGCTGGTCGATGAGCTCCGCGCTATGGGCTTTGATTGCACGCAGGCGACTGTCTCTCGCGATATTGCCGATATGGGGCTGCGTAAGCTCCCTGAGGGCATCTATGTTCTGGCAGAGGACCTGCACCTGCAGCGTATGGTTTCCGAGCTCGTAACGGGCGTTCTGCGCACCGATAATCTGGTTATGATCAAGGCTCAGCCTGGCACGGCTTCCGGCATCGCCGCCGCTGTTGATGCGGCAGAGCTGCCCGATGTGCTTGGCTCGCTTGCCGGCAACGATACGATTTTGGTTATTGCCCAGACGGCCGAGGACGGCGAGCGTCTTGAGGCGCTGATCAATAAGTTGAGCAATTCTCGCAAGTAGGTGTGCGGGTCGTGCGCTCGGCATTGTGTGCGCTGACATAGTGGCTTGTAAGGGGCATCGACGTTGGTCGGTACCCCTTTTTGTTTGCCGGTATAAAGACCGCCCACCAGGTCGCTTCAAACTAAAAGGCCCCGAGCAGTTCAATGAACTGCCTCCCATTTCTTGGACATGAGAAATGGGAGGCTTTCTTTATGCGCGTTGATTTGAGAGTGAAGCATGATATCGAGGCCAGGAAGGCGGCCATAGGGCTCTTCGAGCTCGGGCACGGGTA
>USAX01000024.1 GCA_900552705.1 uncultured Collinsella sp.
CAAACGGACATTCATCACTGCCAAGACCCTGGAAAGACATGCCGTTATTAGCCGACTCGGTGAGCTTCGCATCGCCCGTGATGATAACCTTGATCTGCGCATCATAGTAAAGCGAAGCGTCGGCGTTAGACAGGACGGCGAACGCCTCCGACGACTTGACATCGAGGCTTCGGATTCCGCTCTCGTCGTCTTTGCGCACGATGCTTTCCGCGCCGTTCTTCTCGAGCAGCTCGACGAGCTTATTCAAATCCGTGATCGTCGCACCCGCCTGGGCATCAGCGTCCTCCGAAGTCGCATCATCGGCATCTTGCTCGGCGTCGTCAGCGGCGGCATCGTCAGCGGCATCGTCGCCTTCCGTCTGGTCGCCCGTGGAATCGGAACCAGTGGCGCTATCGGTGGTATCGCCTGCTGCAGCGTCATCCTTCACCGCGTCATCCCCAGCACTGTCGCTGTCGGCGCCGGCATCACTCGACCCAGACCCGATCGTGACATCGCCGTTGGTCTCGCCGCTCTCGGCAGTATCCAACGCCTTCGCAGATGCGGCAGCAATCTCGTTCGAGATGTTCTGCCAGCCTGCCGCCACAGCAGCCACCGTGGGCGAGCATGCTTGGAGCACCATGACCACCGTCATGAACTCTGCGAATATGCGCTTTGCCGTTCTCATCGATTCCGTACCTCTTATCCTAAAACTCCGCTTCCAGAGTTATCGAGTCTCCGTCGCGCCCGTCAGAGTAGTTCCGCTCACGCTAATGTCCAGGTCGCCCCAGCCACCGGGCGTTTTGCCGTCCGCTCGGTAAAAGTTGACGACCATCGAACCCGGCTCCATGGTGAACGTAGCCTTGCGAGCTGCAGCATCCACCGTCGCGCTATGGTTGGTCTCAAAGAACGGGTCGATCTCCACGTTCTCCCCCCACGTGAGCGTGACGTTTGCCAGTGCGCCCGTAACCGTCACGCGGTAGTTGTATGCAGCGTAATCAGCAAACTTGCCAGCCTCATCGACCAGCGCGCCCTCAACCGCAGCGGTCTTGACCTCGGCCCTCTTTGACGGCACGACTTTCGCCGCCAGACAGGCTAGCTCGGTGCCGGGGCTCTTCTCCGATACGACCGTGGCCTTAATCACAAAGTAGGCATGTCCCAACTTGTCCTCAGGAAAGGTCACGGTGTAATCGTTCTTGGTAGGCTGATTCTCCGGAAGCTTGACGTTTCCGGCGGGTTGGGGCGCATAGCTCCACGTGGCACCATCGAGCCCATACCCCTCGACCGTCAAGGTATACGTCACGTTTTTATCGTTGCAGAAGTTGCTGTTGCTCAGCAAATAGTTATAGATGCTAAAGGTGAAGCTGCACTGCTTGTTGTTGGGATATACCGTAACGGAGCGCTGGGCGCGGTCGAGCTCGTCGTTGCCAGGCGCACTCATATAGCCCGTGAGCAGGTCGCTCGCAAACAGGCTCTGCGCGGTGCCCGTTGCGGCGACGGACTTTAGAAATCCGTTGGCGGTGTAGGCGGAATAGGTAAAGTAACCACCCGTCACGAGCGCCACGGCGCAAGCAAGTGCGATTGCTGCCACAACCAGCTTATTCTTGGCTAGGCTCTTGCTTTTTGCCAGCTGCTCGCGCTCGGCATCCTGCTGCTTCTCTCGCTTCTCCATGTGCGCCCCCTCTCCTACTTACCGCTCGTGTTGCGCGCGATCAGGTAGATCACATCGGTCTCTTTGGCGCTCTCGTCCCACGAAAGCTTGATGATAAAGTTGAGCGTGTCATTGTCAGTCGAGCCGTCGAGCGTCTTAGCGTTGAGTTCGCTCTTGCCGAATTTCTTGTATCGGTAGAGCGGGCGCGCGTTGCGCTGGACGTTTTGATAGTCCTTGAACGTAGGGTCGCTTGCGCCCTCGCCCGGCACGGCTGCCAGACCGTCGTTCTCCTTGTTGATATATTCGAAGCTCGTAAGCAGGTTCTCTCCGGTTGCTTTCCAGCTATAAGATTTGCCGTCTGCGGTACCGCTCACGTCGGGCGTCTGGAGCGCAGACGTGTTCTCGGCTCTGTACAGCTCAATAGTGAGACCTTCAATGTTGGTCGTATTCGCAAGCTGCAGCTCAAACCCATCGCCGCCCGTCTGGACACAAAACGGGCGCATGAGCGTCACCGTGTTGCCGGTCTTGGTATCGCCGTATTCGGGGTTGTAGCTCAGGTCGATCTGCTCTGTTGCCGTAGCGTTGGGGCCCAGCACTTTGAGCTCCGCCGGCTCCTTGATCTTGCCGACGGTGGAGCCGCGATTGGCATCGACGAACCATCCGAGCGTCAGCCCCAGCAACACGAGAAGCACGGCAAGCAAGCCCATGATGGCAAGGGATTCGCGACGGTGGCCGCTCACCCAAGCCTTGATACGCTCGATGCGGCCAGCCGGACGCGCTTCGCCGTGCGAGCCGAACCCGTTGCCGCCGGGGTTTGCCGCTCCTTCGTTGTGTTTGATATCGCCCTGCTCGCGGGCATTAAACTGCTCGTCCATTTATTTATCCGCCTCCTTGGCGGTAAAGTGCACGCGAATGTACTTGATGTTTTTGCCGATAACCTCGTCGGCGTTGTTGTAGTAGCCGGAGCAGGTTTCCACATCCGCAGAGGACATGCCGGCTCCGACAGGCGGAACCGCGCTAGGCGCCTGACCTGGCACGCTCGTGCTATCGGCGCGGAAATAGCGCGCGTGGTTATTGTTGATGTCGCCGACGAGGGTTGTGTATCCCCCCTCGTCGCCTGTGTTAGCGAAAAGGTTGCCACCGTAGCCGGCGTTGCCCGTGCGAACATAGCTCTTGAACTGTTCCGGCCAAATCCAGTAGAGGGTTTTGGTGACGGTTTCGGTCGTGCTATTTGAGTCCGCAGCGTAAAAGCTCGACTTTGGGATGGTAAAGCTCTGCGTAATGACGGTGACGCTGGCCCCGTCCTGGGTCACCGTGGTGGTCGTGGGGACCAGCGGATTCGAGTAAAAGCCAGAGGCATCTTTGCCCTGAAAAACCAGGATATGACCGCGCACCAAATCTTTAAGCGAGTTGATGATCTCTTCGTTTTTCGATGCATCCGCAGCAGTGCCGCCCGTGCCCGCAACGCTCGTCTGAACAGAAATTTCCCAGGTCATCTCCACCGTGATATCGTGCAGGTCATTGCAGAGCGGCCTGACGTTGAGCTGGAGCTGGCCGGCCGATCCCGGAGAGAGACTGCCATCGGCACTCATGTTATTGAGGTTGAAAAGATTGTTCACGGCAAGGCTTGTACTGTCCGACGCGTAGTTGTCCTGAGTGTCGTACTTACCCGCCGTGCCGCCCTGCGTTCCCGAGAGCACAAACCGCGGGCCCTTCGCCGCGATCGTGCTCCCCGTGGCACTCACTCGGTTATTCGCGGCAAACCAGGCCAGGCATGCAAAGATGGCAACGATGGCGGCCAGCACAAACAGACCGCTCACCAGGAAATCCTTCCAGAAATCCTTGAGGGTCCGCACGTGCTCGTCGGCAGCTTGGCGGTACTCGGCCGCCGTCTTGTGCTGCTGGAGCTCGCTATGTCGGTCCATGCCACTCATCGTTTACGTTTGCCCTGCTAGCGGGCGTGCCATCCTTTCCGCTCGGTCGCGTTTATCCGTTGTTCGCAGGTAGAGAATTCAGGCAGAATACAACACCATACGATAAGGTAAAAGAATAGCATTGACCTGCGGTTTGCTCCACAGCGCAAGCCTTAATGATGTCTTAAAGATTACGAATAGCAGCTTCTTCCATATGCCAAGGACATGGTGCAAACAAACCTGACCACTTGCACCAATCCGCAGCACCGGGCAGCGGGCACACGGCGTGCCGCCCCTTAACACCCCAACGCGCGCACGGGTATCACGTAGATACCGTCCTCGACCTCGCGGGCGTACTCACCCACCCCCACAATCACGGCCATAAACTCCGGTTCGCGTGTGCGTGAACGAGGATTTCCACAGACCTTCTTGCGAACGCGCTTGAGGCTCTCAACGCCGGCGCTCGCCTTATCTTCGCTCACCTTAATCTCAAAGGCGGCCCACCGTCCATCGGCTAGCTGCACGATGGCATCGCATTCAAGGCCCGAATCGTCGCGATAATAGCGCACGGGCGTGCTATCCAGCAGGTCGAGCGAACGTGCGTAGACCGAAAGATCGCGTATGACCAAATTCTCAAACACCAGACCAAATGTCTGCCAGTCGGCAAGCAGCGCCTGCAAGGACATACCTAGCAAGGCGCAAGCAAGGCTCGGATCTGCCAGATAGCGCTTGGGCTTGACGGTAAAGCGTCGTTTGTCGCGCGCGGCGGGAACCCAACCGGGGACCTCCTCGAGAATGAACATGCCTTTGAGGGCATCCAGGTACCTGCGCACCTTGGTCTCGTCGGCAAACGCTGCGGGTTCCCCCTCGGCACCGAACATATCCATAAGAATCGTTTTATACGTGGTCGCCTGTCCCAGATTGCGCGCGATCGATGCGGAGACTCGACGAGCAATATCGGGGTCGAGACCAACCGCCGGGAAGCTGCTCGAAAACGTAGTGTTGAGATATTCGCGAGCGATGAGCTGGGCGTCAGCCGAAACCATATCGATCGCCTCGGGCCAGCCGCCGCGGCAGGCGGCTTCGACAAGCCCCGGTGTATCGCCATTGCACCGACAGGGCTCAAAACGATGCTCAAACAAGCCCGCCAGGCTCACCTTGCCGCTGGACTCACCTGTCTCGGCAAGCGTCATGGGGTACATGCGGACGCGGCCGATGCGGCCGGCTCCACTATGCGCGGGTGCCTCCGTCTTTGAGCCAAACGCAGGCGTGGCGGAACCCGTGAGGATATAGGCGCCGCGCGTGCCCCGGGTGCGGTCAACCTCGTGTCTAACGTAGTCCCAAATCTGGGGAACTCGCTGCCACTCATCGATAATATGCGGACGGTCTCCCAGCAACATCATCGCCGGGTCGGCACGCGCGAGGTCGAGATTCTCGTCGACATACGAGGCGGACGCCCCGTGCTCAAGCGCGGCCCACGTCTTGCCGCACCACTTGGTGCCCGCAATCTCGACCGCGCCAAAGACGCGAAGGTAGCGTTCGATTTGCGCATCCACGATACGCGGGATGTATCCGTCCCGATGTAGCCTTTCGCCCGCCATGAGCCACCCCCGCAGATTTCCAGTTCCTGCTTTCTGATTCCTCTATTCCACTGTAGCAAATTCGGATTTTCGGGTGGTTGCGATTCGGATTTTCATGTTCTAAGGAGTCGGATTTTCTGGTGCATGAAATTCGGATTTTCTGAACCCGCTGGTCAGGGGCGCCCTCATTGGCAAAAAAGGCGGGGAGCGCCGATACGGCACTCCCCGCCCACTCAATACGCGATAGCTTTCTTACTTAGAGCTCGTTGGCCGCGTGATACGCCGTGCGAATGGCGCTCGCAATGTCGGCGGTGCGCTCGCCCGAGCAGTCGCCCACGCAGGTCACGGGCACCGTTACGCCGTCCAGGTCAAACCCGTTGGCCTTGGAGCCCACGGCCATCACCACGTAATCGCAGGCGATCTTCACCGGCTCCTCGGCGCCGTCCTCGGTGGTGCGAACGGCCTCCACGCCCTCGTCGGTAATGGCGGTCAGGCGGGTCTTAACATGCTGCTCAACGTTGTGGGCGGCAAAGTCGTTCATAATCAGCGGCAGAATGGTCTCGGACTCGCCTGCGGCAATCTTGTCGAGCATCTCGACAATCGCCACCTCGCAGCCGTTCTGCAGCAGGTACTCGGCAGTCTCGGTGCCCACCAGGCCGCCGCCGATAACGGCGACGCAGCCCGCGAGCTCCGCCTTGCCGGCCAGCACGTCCCAGCTCGAGACGACCTTGTCCGAATCGGCGCCCGGAACGGGGATGACCACGTCGTGCGCGCCCACAGCCACAATCGCGGCGTCGGCGGCGTTGAGGTCCTCGGCCGTAGCGGCATGGTTGAGCTCAACCTTTACGTCCAGGCCGGGCAGAATCTTCTCGTAATACTCCACCGAGCGCATGATCTCGTCCTTGCGCGGAGGCGCGGCCGCCAGCACAATCTGGCCGCCCAGATGATCGCTCGCCTCGTAGACGGTCACGTCGTAGCCGCGCTTGGCCGCCACACGCGCGGCCTCCAGGCCGGCAATGCCGCCGCCCACCACGGTGATCTTCTTGTCGCCCTCGCCCGGCTTAATGGCGATGGTCGCCTCGTCGCCGTTCTCGGCATTGAGCACGCACGAGATGTACTGGCGGTTTTGGATCGCATCGACGCAACCCTTGTTGCAGTTGAGGCACTCGCGGATGGGCTCACCCGTGGCGGCCTTGAGCGCAATGTCGGGGTCGCACATGAGCGAGCGGCCGTACGCGACGATGTCGGCCGAACCGTCTTCCAGGATCTTCTCGCCCGCCTCGACCGAGACAACGCGGCCGACGGTTGCCACCGGCACGGAGACCAGGGCCTTGACGCGCTCGGCCACGGGCAGCGTCCAGTTGTAGGGCATGGCGCCCATGGGCGGAATGGTGTCGCCCATGTTGCCGGTGTGGTTTGCCTGCGCCACCTGAATCATGTCGATGCCGGCGCCCTCGAGCAGCTTGGCGAACTCGCAGGCCTCATCGGGCAGCAGACCGCCCTTGCCGCGCGGCGTGCCGTCGGGGTTCTCCATGATCACGGGGAGCTTGTACTCCACCATCAGCTGCGGCGCGGCTTCCTTAATGGCGGCGACGACCTCGAGCGCGTAGCGGACGCGGTTCTCGAACGAGCCACCGTACTCGTCCGTGCGCTGGTTGAGGATCGCGGAGCACAGCGAACCCACCAGACGGTCGCCGTGGACCTCGATGGCGTCGATGTCAGCCTGCTGCGCGCGGGCGGCCGAGGCAGCGATGGCCTCCTTGATCTGGGTGAGCTGCTCCACGCTCGCCTCGTTCACAAAGTGCTGCATGTCGTGGTGCAGCTTGGCGTAGGCCTGATTGCGAATCTCGTTGGACTCGGCCATCTTGGCGGCAAAGGTCTCCTCGTCGCCGGCGGCCTTGGCCTCCTGCGCAGCTTTCGCAGCGGCCATGGAACCCATGACCATGCGGCCGACGCCGGGGACGTCGTACTCGGGGTGGAACAGCTGCAGGGCGATCTTGGCGCCGTGCTTGTGGACGGCGTCGGCCAGCGCCTTAAACGTGGGGATCTGAGCGTCGGTCGCCAGCTTGGGCGTGGGGCTTGCGGTCATGACGGGAGCAACGTCGCCGATGACGATGTAGCTCACGCCGCCACGGGCCAGGCGCTCGTAAAAAGCCAGGCTGCGCTCACCGATGGAGCCGTCGCGCTCCTCGTAGCCGGTGGTAAGCGGCGGGAACATAATGCGGTTCTTGAGCTCAAGGGGGCCAACCGTAATGGGTTGAAGCAGCTTAGACGCAGGTGTGGTCATGGACATTCCTCTCTTGTAGGCGCGGCGGCGATGATGCCGCGTAGTTGTCTAGAGGATATGGCATGGAGCCACAGGGGCGCAACGGAAATCGGCGGATAGCAGGTGGCGGCAGGTGGATGGGGTGGGGCGGCCCGTCGGTTTGTCCCAATCTGTAACAATTACAGGCCAAAAACGACCCTAGAAGGTACAGATCGAGACAAACAAATTCGGTCCGGACAAACATCTCAATCTGTAACATCTGGACCCACTTTTGCCCCCTTACTGTTACAGATCGAGACAAACCAATCTAGCCTGCCGAAAGATCTAAATCTGTAACAGTAACTCGGCAAAATCCGTCCCTAGTGTTACAGATTTAGACAAACGAAGACCGTCCTACCGAAACATCTCGATCTGAAACAGCTAGCCGTCCAAATCGGGTCTAGATGTTACAGATTGAGATTTTGTTTGGGAGGCCGAGAATTGGACCGAAAACACGGTCCCGGAATAACAAAAAAGCTCGCCGGCTAGGCCGACGAGCTGCAAGTTCTTGGTCGCGGGGGCAGGATTTGAACCTACGACCTCCGGGCACCCTTTTCAAGTTTTAGTTTCCCGAGGTCACACGCTGTATCATCCCAGCTCAAACCCTATTTTTCGACCAAAACAGTGTCACTCGGTATCACGTAAAATCACGTAAAATCACGCTCATACATATTACCATACAGATTACCTCGAACCCCTAGGTCGTACGGAGCATGTCCACCAAAACGGAGACGTTGGTCGTATCCGTATAGTAGTTGCGATTCACCTCGGGGCTGTGCCCGAAATACGCCGAGCGAATCAAATCGGGAACGCCTTTCTGCATCCACTCGGTGTTGAGGGTCGCGCGCCAGACATGGGTCGAGACCTTATCGAGAAGGGGTATGTCCAAGGCGTCTGCCAACTCGTGATAGAGCTTCTTAATGGCATGCTGCGCGTTGTTGATGTCCCACGCGCTGCCAGGAGCCGCGGGGGCGGGGAACAGCAGCGCTCCTGGTTCGGCCCCCGCTCTTTCCAGCCGCGCCCTCATGCGCTCGGCAACGCGCTCGTCAAGGATGGGGATGGTACGCCCGCGATGGGTCTTTGACACCTCGGTCGTCACGGTGACACTAAGCAAGCCGTCCTTGTCCTCAACGTTCGCGCGGCTGAGCAGTCTCGCCTCGTTGATGCGAAGCCCCGTCACTGCCTGCAGCAGCGTGATCTCAACGACAGCGCGGCGCAGATTGCGCACGTCCTCAACGGTATAGCGCCCTCTTTTCGGCGGATTTACATCATTGGGGTCAATCGCAAGCAGGTATTCGAGCACGCGCCCGCGCTCCTCCGGCGTGAGCGCCTGTCCGCCCGGAGCCTTGTTTGTCATGCGGCACTCAGGCAGACGCGGCCTGAAGCTCTTGAGGGGGTTGTGGGCGATCACCTCGTCGCGCACCAAAGGCTCAAGAACATATTTGCTCACCGTCTTTTGACAATGCTTGGCGGTAGAGGTGCCGTGGCGCCTTGCCATCCCATCCAAGATGCCTTCGAGGTTGCGCGGGCGAACCGCGTCCGCGATGCGAAAGCCCCCAAACGCCTCCGCCGCGAGATTGAGCACGTGGCAGTATTTGTCCCGTGTTCGGGGTCGCAAGATGGAATCATCGGTGCGCTCGATTCCGGGGATTACCTCTTTGCGGATATAGTCGCGCATGCTCGACGAGCCCTTCCAAGGAGTGCTGCCCCCGCCTGTTGCGAGAATTTCCTCAGCTTGGGCATGAGCGCGGCGGCGCAGCTCACCTTTGGTGCACTTCCCCTTGGTCGTCTTCTTGATGAGACGCCCGTTCAGCAAGCGCATGCTCCACTGCATGCGATAGCCACCGTCGGGCGTCGGCGTAATCTTTGCGCGGTCAATGCTTGTCTCTCCAAGCTCAAGGGCGACGCGGGCCATGTTTCACCTCCCTTCCTTTGCGTCGCCTATCGGCGAGCATCTCCGCTCGCCTTTACCTGATGTTCGACAATCCAGTCCTGCACGTCGCTCACGCGATACATCACAGGGGAGCGCTTCTTGCCCAGGCGAATGTACGCAGGCCCTCGGCCCTTGCAGCGCCAGTTCGCGAGCGTGCGAGAGCTGATGCCCAGCACGAATGCGGCCTCTTTTGAGTCGATGAGAAAAATGGAATCGGTTTCGTTTGTAGCCATGACTGCCTCCTGGCAACAGGCACAGCCGCAATAGCGGCGTGCATCCTGGCCAGAAGGCGCTCCCATCGGATGCGATACGCACATCCGCGCTTCCTGACATGCGGGAATCGGCGAAACCCAATTCGCGCGTCCCGCGAGCCGACCTGCAGCGGTCTTTTGGCCTTGCCCAGCCCGAGCAGGGGTTTGGTGCATCGGACATGGCGTGGGGAGGCTCTGTTTCCCCGAGGCAGCCTCTTAAGGCGTCATGGGAGACGCCACCTGCATCCAGTGGTTAGCGCTTCGAGGAGACGGAAGCGCCAGAGCACGAGGCCTCAAACGGCCTGATGACATCTTACCCCGCCGTGCCATTCTTGCCAAACGGGGAAGATGGCGCTTGTTTTTAGGCGCATCGCCCGGGAAGACCGATGCTGAGGGCAACGAGAGAGACGCGCCCGTTTTCACGCCGCGTTTTTCGGAAAACAGTTCCATAAAGTCACCATAAGCGGCAGGGCAAGCCCCGCACTTGCAACGCACGCTCGCACGCGCCTCATCCCGTCGTTGCATGATCGGGGCGACGCCGTTGCGGCCTCGCGGCAGCCTTGCGGCAGGGCTTTTCAGACCCGAACTGCCATCCCAAACCCCCGCCCACAGGCTCGCAAGGCGGGACTGGCAACCCTGGCAGCCCCTCCCGCCACCGCAAAACGGGTAGCGGTGGAAGAAGACGTACACGAAAAGGCAGGGGAACGGTTTTACCTGTGTCCATGTACTATTTAGGCTGCCAGGACTGCCAGCGCCCTCTCAGCCCCCATCGCCGCAGAAGGAAGGGCGGCAGGAAGTCGCCGCGCCGACCCCTGCCGCGCACCTGCCAGACCTGCCGCGCGCCACCTTCTCCGCCGCGGCGTCCTCGCTTCACGAAAACAGCACACCGGCTTTCCGCTCATTTACGAACAGAAAGCCCTTCTACCTGCGCTTTTGCAGAAAACGAGGTCTTCTCAGTCACCGAATGTCACGGTAAAACATTCTAAAAACACCGCGAAAGATTCGGAGGAGAAGCCATGGCACAGACGTATAACGAGCTTATAAGAACCGTGACCGAAGACTATCTTGGGGGCATCGACATGGACAGCATCCCGTCTCCGCCGGCCATCGAAGGCGAGCTGCTCCAAGCCACCAACAACGCCATACAGGAGTACAACCTCGGTCCCCGTGACGAAAATGCCCCTATCGGCGCAAGACTGGAGGTCGCCTACCCCGACCAGAAACCGCCGGGCGAGCGCCTCAAGAAGCTCAGGGAGCTTCTGCCCCTCCAGATTGCGCTTGCCATCAAGTGGCTCCACCACGCCAAGCTCATCTGCTGGGCGGCAGACGAGGGGGACGGAAACTACGACGTGGGCGTGTACCAGTCGGAGGGGGATGCCAAGGGCGTCTACGACACCAGAAGCGACAACCTCACGCGGCTTATCCGCCGCTATGACGCAACGATCAGCAAACGCAACGTCGATGAGGTCGTTGCAATCTTGCGCGCGGTGTGCGAGGTGGTGTCCCCCTGCACCAAGCCCGACCTCGTCGCCGTGAACAACGGCCTGTACGACTATGGCAACAAGATTCTCATGGATTTCGACCCCGAGCTGGTGTTCACCTCCAAAATCGGGACGGACTTCGTGGAAGACGCCCCCAATCCCGTCATCCACAACAACGAGGACGGCACCGACTGGGACGTAGTGACGTGGATGGACGAGCTTTCCGACGACCCCAAGGTCGTGGAGCTTCTTTGGCAGGTTCTCGGTGCGGTCGTGCGCCCCAACGTCGACTGGAACAAGAGCGCGTGGCTGTACTCGACCCTCGGCAACAACGGCAAGGGGACGTTTTGCACCCTCGCCCGCAACCTCTGCGGCAAGGGGGCGTGGGCGTCCATCCCCATCAAAGCGTTCGGGGACGACTTCAAGCTCGAATCTCTCACGCGCGTCTCCGCCATCATCACCGACGAGAACGACACGGGCACCTACCTGGACGATGCGGCGGCGCTCAAGTCCATCATCACGGGAGACCCGTTCTTGATGAACCGCAAGTTCAAAGACCCGCGCTCGGTGAAGTTCCGAGGCTTCATGATTCAGTGCATCAACTCGCTGCCGAAGCTTCGCGACAAGTCGGAGTCTCTGTACCGCCGCCTTCTGGTGATTCCCTTCGAGAAGCGCTTCGAGGGCTGCGAGCGCAAGTACATCAAGGGCGACTACCTGAACCGACCCGAAGTCCTCGAATACGTGCTCCATCGCATCCTCGCAAAGACCGATTACTACGAGCTTGACGCCCCCGAGGCGACGCACAGGCTCCTTGCCGAGTATCGCGAGGTGAACGACCCCGTGCGCCAGTTCCTCGACGACATCCTGCCGCAAGTCGTTTGGGATTTGCTCCCCTGGCAGTTCCTCCACGACCTGTACCGTCACTGGTCGCGGCGCAACAACCCCTCGGGAAGGGTTCAGTCCAAGCAGGTCTTCGTCAAGGAGGTCAAGGCGCTCCTGCCCCAGCACGGCATTGGATGGAGCTCCACCCAAAACCCCGTCCGCGCCCCCTCAAAGATGGGCTGGTCCGAACCGCTCATCTTGGAGTACGAAGTGACCGAGTGGATGGACAGAGCCTTTCGCGGCATCAACCCCGACCGCGCGTGCATGCCCGCCAGCATAAAGGAGCGATACGAGGGGCTGGTGCGAGACGTCCCGCAAGGCGAGCCGTAAGTCAACCCGCAGCCCGCTGAGCCTCATGATGCGGACCGCCGCGAAAGCGAAGCGATCTGCCCCGCACCGCAGGGACAGTCGCTTCGATCACGGCGGCATCCACTGTTTCGATAGGGACGGACGGCTTTTCGCCTCCGTCCCTTTTCATGTGGCGCTCCGCCGGCACCCAAGCCCGCTGGCGTACGTCCTGAGACGGCATCTGCGAGCGCCTTGCGCTCGCAGCGTTTGCGACCCTGAGGTCGCATCGAGGGGGACTGTCGGCTATGCCGACCGCAGCGCACGCTGCGTCAGTCCCCCTTATGCCCTTTCCCCCTTTTGTCCCTCGTAGCGTAACGCGGAGAGGGATGGGGAAGTTTCTCCTGATATATGGCGCGAAGCGCTGTAGAAAACACGTTAGTTTTTAGGGGTTGAATTTGTCGAAAATTGCGACAATTGTAGAAAGCGCTTCGAAAAGCCCCATAAACGGGGCAATCTTCTCGGAGTTTTTCTACAAGTTCAGGCGTAAAGTGACGACGTGTAGAAAGTGCGTCTTGAGTGTGCGCGGAGCAAAAAAAAAGGGCGCAGCGATTGTTTTCGCTGCGCCCTTCGGCGTCTTTTCAGTCGTAGATTATCGGAGCGGGCACGAGCTGCCAAGCTGTGCCTAGATGATTTACCCCAAGGACGTACAGGTCAAGCTCCTCGTCGTAGAACACCGGCTCGCCCGTGTGCTCCATGACAAACGACGGGTCCTGTATGATGTACCACTGGAAAATCTCCTCCCACGGTGCCCAGTCTCCGCTCACAAGCTCAAGCGGGCGTTTTGCCATCTCGTTTGCGAGTACCATGTTCCCGCACGTCTCGGCGAGGTCGGCGTAGGTCTTGATGCCGTAGTCACTCATCGCCCTTCCCCTCCGCTTCCCGCCCCTCGGTTCGCTTGAGGTATTCCGCCACGCAGCAGCGCATGGTGCGCAGGGTCTCGCAGTCGATACTCTCCGCGAGGATGTCCCCGTCGAGGACGACCTCGCCCAGAGCGTTCACGAACCGCCACTCCATCACGTTGTCGATGCGCTTGAGCACGTCCTTCAGGGTGCCGCTGTCGCGCACGGGGGTGTTCCCGTCCACCTTCGCCATGCGCTCAAGCTCCTTGGCCTTCGCCGAGCAGATGCGGGCGGTGCGCCTGAGCACCTGTGCCCTCCACATGGCCTCCTCCTGGGGGCCGTTGGGTTCAAGACGCTCCTTGTCCATCGTGTACCTCCTTATCTTCGTTTCAGAGGCACCCGACGCCGCAGGCGTCTTTCACACATGCCCATCCAAAGCCCAGCGAAAGACCTCCGAAAGACCTTCGCAGGGGCTTTGTTCGGACAGGGGTGCGAAAAGGTCTCAGAACAGCCCACCGAAAGACCTCGAAAAGCCCTTCAAAGGTCGGTGCGCTGTTGCTGATCCTACTTCGCGGTATTCCGGAGCATCTGGGCAAAAAAATAAAGGGGAGCATCCGCATAACGGGTGCTCCCCTTGTTCGGGAAACGGACACCTGCACGCGACCGGAGGGAGCGGGCGGGTCTGTGAGGGCTATGCCCGAACACAGCACGTGCCGTGATGGTCACGTCATTACTGATGGGCACTCGCATCCCGCTGTGCGGGAGCGGTGCTACTGACGAGCACTCGCATCCCGCTGTGCGGGAGCGGTGCTACTGACGAGCACCACACGAACTGCAATACACGTAGTCCACGTAAGATTCGGTTTGCCAAGTACCGTGGTCTTCCTTGTGGGAACCAGTCTGAACCTGTTGGGTCTCATAGACGGCCTCGGTGTGATAGTTGCCCACATAGCCCTGCTTAATGAGTGCTACAGCGTGTGCTGTGGCATCGTTATAGCTGGTTGTGACGTAACCGTCCTCGGAGAATACGAAGCGAGTTCCAGTCTGAACCTGCTGAGTGCCGTAGTCGGGCACGTCGACCCAGTTGCTCACCCAGACATTGCGGGTAGCCGTATGGTTCACCCAAGTGTGCGTATGGGCGGGCTTGGAAGGCTGGCTGGACTGAGAAGGCTTGTTGGAAGCCGAACCGGAATTGCCAGAGTTCGAAGAACCAGTGTTGGAAGACTGGGAACCAGCGTTATTGTCAGCCTTGTTGTTGTTGTCGTTCTTGATAGACGGCGTCGTCTGGGCAGGCTTGTCGTTGACATCGACGTCCTTGTCGGCGTCAGTCGCCTCCTGCTTGGTCTTGTCGCTCGCGTTCGGGTTCTTGGCGACGTTGCCGTCGAGCTTGTCGAGGATACCCGTGCCGGCGTTGCCCTTCAAGGTCTCGTCGCCCTTCTTGATGGCGTCCTTGGTCTTGTTGACGATGTCCGCGAGCATATCGTCGGTGACCTTGTCGGCGGGAATCTGCGCCATGGGGCAGTTGACGGCAGGCGCGGTCTTCGCGTCGGCGTCGACGGTGATGTCGACGGGAGCGCCCGTGTCGTAGATGTCGAAGGCGGAACCGTCGGAGTTCACGGGGCTGACGAAGCTCACGGTGTAGTCGCCCTCGGCGAGTTCGACCGTGGAAGTGCCCTTGTTGCCGTCGGCATCGGGGGTCACCGCGTGGTAGAAGTCCACATCGTTGCCCTCGATATGGGCGATGGCGGGCGTGGAGTTCTCGTCCCAACCGTGGTCGGCCGTGACGCTGAGGGTCACATCGACGGTTCTTGACTCCTGCTGTTCTGGTTGTTGCTCGGACGTTGCGAACGCTCCACTTGCCACGGCTATCGCAACAACGATCGCAGCGACTATCACTGCGACTTGGGGCTTATGCGAGCGCGCCCACTGGGATAATCCGTTCATTATCCATCCCCTTTTCTTTCATGGTGGTTTCGAGTTACCTCGTTATGTCAACCGCGTCATTACTTAGCGCTTTCCCATCGCGCGAGCCATCCAGTCGAGGTTGCCGCTCGCACTGGCGGTGTTCGCGTTTATCTGCTGAGCCTGATTGAGAATCTGCCCCTGCATGAACAGGTTGCCTATTTGCAGCATGTTGCCGATGCGCTGCTGGTTGAGAATCTGCTGCTGGCCCGCTTCCATGCGGCGCTGGTGCATCTCGGTCTCGTAGAGGTTGACCATCTCCTGTACGGTGGTGGCGCGATGGTTGCGCACGGCAGCAAGGAAGAAATCCACGGCTTCGATGCTGTCGTAATCCATGGGGTACCACGGGGCGACCTGCGAAGCCCATTGCTGCTGTACGGCGAAAATCTCCTGCTTGGTTTGCTCGATGCTCTGGGCTAGGGCCTGGTTGTTGGCTTCAACTCGTTGGTTGCTTTGGTCAATCGCGGCATTTCTCTGGGAGCGGCTTTTGTCCGCCGTCTTCGCTATGACCTTGTATAGAATCGCACCGATGATAGCTGAGACGATGAGGTTCACGATATTCCAGACCGCCAATTGAAGCTCCGTGCCTCCCATCGAGAAGAACGGAAGGGTAGGGAGATACGCTATCACCTTAAGTGGCGTGCTCGTGATAAGCGTGAACGCAATAAGGAAGCCCCCGATTGCATAGAGAACAGGGTGCCTTTTAGTCTTCTTTTCCGTCTTGGCGGCAAACTGAGTGGTGAGCTGGTTGATGCGTTGCTGAAGACTGACCACGCGGTGCATCAGGTTATGAGCGATTGTGATACCCGATAGCAGGTTTTCCTGCTCGTTCATTGGCGTCATCGCATTACCTCCTGTTTTTTTGACTCACTAACGCTCTCGCCTCGTTCGTAAGAATGAGGTCTCAAACATTAACTGCATGCATGAAATACAGCCTTTCCAGTTTATTATATTTGAGGCTAATCGCCCATACGATTCAAGGCAACTTGATTTTGACGGGCGGTTAAAATGAAATACTTCGACATAGGACAGCGCATCAGGCGTTACCGCAAAGCCTGCGGGCTGTCGCAGGAGGCGCTCGCGCAAAAAGTTGGAATATCGGTAACGCACATGAGCCACATCGAAACGGGCAACACCAAGCTGAGCTTGCCCGTGCTCGCAAAGATTGCAGAGGAGCTGTCGGTAGGCACCGACGCTTTGCTCAGTGACGCCCCAAAACCCGACAAGGCGAAGCTTTCCGCCGAGGTGCAAGAGATTCTTGATTCATTCGAGATTGACGAGTTGCCCGTTGCGGTTGAGGTGCTCCGAGCGCTCAGAGATAGCCTGGCGAAACGCAGGGTCTAAGGTTTTTTCGCTCATACATATTACCATACAGATTACTTTGGGCATTTTTGCCCAAAGGCAACGAAAAAGCCCTGAACCGTTTTACCAGTTCAGGGCTGAAATTTTGGTCGCGGGGGCAGGATTTGAACCTACGACCTCCGGGTTATGAGCCCGGCGAGCTACCAGACTGCTCCACCCCGCAATGTCTGGGCGCCTCATGTGCGCAAGAAAGAATATTACGCGGGAGTTCGGTAAACGGCAAGGAAAATCTCGTAGAGCATAATTCCTTCATATTTAAGCCCCTCAGACCATATCACCGTAAACGAATCGCAGCCGAGCGCCGTCGACGGCACGTATACAATGGTGCGCGTCCCTTTATGCCAACACCGGGAGTAGACATGCTGCTCGCTATCGATATGGGAAACACGCAGACGGCCATGGGCCTGTTTGACGGAGACGAGCTGGTGCAGTCGTGGCGCATGCCCACCGACCGCTCCTATACCGCCGACGAGATCCACGTGCGCCTGATGGGTTTCTTTAAGATGTACGGCCTTTCGCTCGATGCGGTCGACGCGATCGCTTTTGCCGGCGTAGTGCCGCAGCTCTCGCGCGAATGGCACGCCGTAGCCGACCGCATTGCCGCGGACGCCATCGTCATCGGACCGCAGACGGCCGCGGTGACCAAGCTGCGTGCGGCGCGTCCCCAGGCCGTAGGCGCCGACCGTGTCGCCAACGCCGTTGCGGCCGAAACTTTCTACGGCGCGCCGGCGATCGTGGTGGACTTTGGCACCGCGACCAATATCGACGTCATCGATGAGGACGGTTATTACATTGGCGGAGCGATCGCGCCGGGCATCCGCATCTCCATGGACGCGCTTGCCACCCGTGCCGCCAAGCTCGCCAGCGTGCCGCTCGAGGCGCCCGAGCATGCCATCGGCCGCGATACCGAGGAGTGCATCAAGGTCGGCGCCGTGATGGGCGCCGCCGCCATGGCCGAGGGCCTGGTCCCACGCCTGAAGCGGGAGCTGGGACGCGGAGACGCCCCCGCTATCGCCCCGGGCGGGCAGCGCGGCATCGTCGCCGATTCGACCGATGCCTTCGACGTGGTCGACGGACAACTCACCATCAAGGGTATCTGCGAAATCTACCACCGCATGCAGGAGCTGGGGTAAGACAGGGGCTTAAGTCGAGCGCGAGCGCGAGCGGCGAACTAGGCAACACATCGGCCCTATTCCTCAAAATCGAAAATTTTTCAGTTTTGGGGAATAGGACGCTGGTAACCCATTCCCCAAACAAGCGAGGCCCTCCCCGGCACAGCCGAGGAGAGCTTCGTTGTCATCGTTATCTTTGGGCGCGGGCGCCTCGCGTTACAGCCCGCGAATCCGTACGGCCTCGGGCGGAAACTCCTGCTCGCCGGCATCGGTCTTGATGGTCGCGCGGCCCCAGATGTCCAGACCCGCGAACACACCGACCGCGAGCGGCAGGCCGTTGGGCGACACCGCCGCAACTTGGCGGCCCAGCAGCGGCACCATATCGAAATACTCGCCCAGCACGGGAGCCAGCGGACCGACAGCGCCCTGCGGCGTGTTGGCAACAACCGCCCAGGCGTCCACGCGGGTCAGCACGGCGGCGGACAGCGCCTCGACCAGCGCTTCGTCGGCCACATCCACACCGAGCTCGCTCAGCGCCGAGCGCTCAATATCCACCGTCACGGCACCGAACATGCCCGCGGCACCGGCACCGCCGTTCACGGCAACACGCGCGAGCGACGTCTCAAACGCAGGCGCACCGCACACGATATCGCTCGGCCACTGGATACCCACTTTACCGGCAAGGCCCAACCCCGGCGTCGAAGCCGTGCCCACGAGCGCGTCCATCATGCCCATCGCGGCCACAAACGGCAGGCCGTGGAAGGCGTGCATATTCACATCGGGGCGCACGACCAGCGAAAACGTCAGCGACGCCTCGCCCGCGCTCCACGCGCACCAGCCCGCGGACGCACCCTCGCGACCCGCGTCGCGCGCGGCGTCAAGCTCGGTGCCAACGGCCACAGCATTCATCTCAATCATCTACATACGCCCCAATTCGCCCACGATATGGCCCACGCGGTCCTCGGGCTCCTTGACCTCGACGCCGTTGTAGCGGAAGAACCGCGCCGGGTCGTGCATCAGGTCCTCGAGCGGCACCAGCACAAAGTCGCGCTCGCCAATGAGCGGATGCGGCAGGCGCAGCTTCTTGCCGCCGTGGGTCTCGCCGTCCATCCACAGCAGGTCCAGGTCGATGGTGCGCGGGCCGTTGACCTTTGCCTTCTTGGAGCGGCCGCGCCCCAGCCCGGCCTCGATCTTC
>USAX01000025.1 GCA_900552705.1 uncultured Collinsella sp.
TGAGGGTCTCGACCAGACCGGTGGTCACTGCGCCGGACTCGCCGGAGATGACGCGCGGGTCGCCCTTCTCGGGAGCGCCCAGGGTGCGCATGCCGCGAGCGGTGACCCAGTCGGGGCAGGACACGAAGGCGGTGGTGTGGTTGCGCAGGATATCCCAGCCCAAGATGTTGGGCTCGCCGCAGCACAGGCCGGCCATGATGGAGGGCATGTCACCGTCCACGATGCGCGGATCTCCGTCGCCGGCGGCAGCGCCCTTGTACAGGCAGGCGGCCGGTGCGCACTCAACCACGACGAAGGTGGGCGGGTTATCGGGATACAGGTTGGTGAAGTAGCCCACCACGGCGCCGGCGAGCGAGCCTACGCCAGCCTGGACAAAGACGTGCGTCGGGCGGTTGATAGCCATCTCGCGCAGCTGCTCGGCAGCCTCGGAAGCCATGGTGCCGTAACCCTCCATGATCCAGGACGGGATCTTCTCGTAGCCCTCCCAGGCGGTGTCCTGAACGATGACGCCGCGCTCGCAGGCGTCGGCCTCGGCGGCGGCCATGCGCACGCACTCGTCGTAGTTGACCTCTTCGATGGTCACCGTGGCGCCCTCGGCGGCAATGTTATCGAAGCGGGGCTTGGTGGAACCCTTGGGCATGTGCACGACGGCCTTCTGGCCCAGCTTGTTGGCAGCCCATGCCACGCCGCGGCCATGGTTGCCGTCGGTGGCGGTAAAGAAAGTGGCCTGGCCAAAGTCCTTGGCAAGCTGATCGGAGGTCAGGTAATCGAAGGTGCACTCGGCAACGTCCTTGCCGGTCTCGTCGGCAATGTAGTTGGCCATGGCAAACGATCCGCCCAGGACCTTAAAGGCGTTGAGGCCAAAGCGATAGCTCTCGTCCTTAACGCACAGGTTGGACAGGCCTAGGCGCGCGGCCTGGCCATCCAGGCGGGCAAGCGGAGTGACGGTGTACTGGGGGAACGACTGGTGGAAGGCGCGGGCCTTCTTCACGTGGTCGAGGCTCATGATTCCCAAGTGCTTGTCATCGCTCTTGGGCATCGTGTTGCCCGCCCACTGGATCTTATCGGCCATACGGTGAACTCCTTAAGTTCTCTCTTGCCGGCCCCCGCATACGCGTTTCAGCCCGATCCCATTCACACGGCTGAACTTTTATGTGGATGCCAAACAAAAAGTTTGTTAGCACTGTTCTATCACACTTTTTGATTGGAAAACCTAACAAATTGTTTGTTGCCGTAATCGGTACCTTTTCGCCGCCGAACGGTCACATAACACAGCGACGCTTTCGTTATTTGCGAACAAGTGGGGTTTATGGCACAGTGAGCCCAAACTAATTTTTAGGAAGGCACCCATGACCCCCGCACAGATTGAGTTCTACAAGCGCCTTGCACACGGCCTGGCGCTCCAATTTGGCCCCAACTGCGAAGTCGTCGTCCACGACCTGGAGACCGAGGACGTGGACCGCTCCATCGTAGTGATCGAAAACGGCCACGTTAGCGGGCGCAAACTGGGTGACGGCCCCAGCCATATTGTGCTTGAATCCATGCACGAGGGCACCGCCGACGTGCACGACCGCGAGCCGTACCTCACCAAAACCGCCGATGGCAAGCTGCTCAAGTCCTCGACCATCTTTATCCGCAACGACGAGGGCAAGCCCGTCGGCATTTTGGGCATTAACTTTGACATTACGCTCATGAAGGCTTTTGAGCGCTCGCTCGATGCCTTTACCGGCACCGGCGACACGGGCTACACCGAGCCCGAGCCCATTACCAAGAACATCGGCGACCTGCTCGAGGACCTGCTGCACGAGTGCGAGCAGTTTGTGGGCAAGCCCGCGGCGCTCATGACCAAAGATGAGCGCATTCGCGCCATTGGCTACCTCGACCGTCGCGGCGCCTTCCTCATTTCCAAGTCGAGCGAGCGCGCCTGCGAGTTCTTTGGCATCTCCAAGTACAGCTTCTATAGCTACCTCAATGAGGCCAAGGCGGCGGCCGACGACAAGTAGGCACTCGCCTAGATTGCCCCTCCCCTTTTGGGCGCGAGTTCTGGAAAGCTCGAATCCAAGACCGAGCCGCTTGGGAAGTTCCATATAATCGATGTCATTAGTATTTCGAAAGGATGGAACAGAATGGCGTTGAGCAAGGCATCATGCACCGGTCGCGGATTGATTCCGGCAATTGGTGGACATGTGCACCGCATGTTCGATGAGGGCGAAGACGACCTGTTTTCGCTGAGCCTTGACGACGTGATGGATGATCGCCCGTGGACCGCCGACGAACTCATGGGTGGCGGGGCTCGCCCGTCAAGCCCCAATCCCGCACTTGCGCCTAAGACCGCATCTGCGCCGACTCCTGCGCAGTCGCCTGTTTCGACGCCCGCGCCTACACCCGCACCCACTTCGGCGCCCACGACCGCTCCCCGCCCCGCAAGCGACCCGTCCGAGACGGCGGCATTTCTCGCTGCAGCGACGCAGGGCAAATCGGCCGGCAGCACCGTTATGTACAGCGCCCAGCAGTTGCCTGTTCCTGCGGCACGCAAGCCTCCGGTCACAAGGCTCGATGAGCCCGTTGCCCATCAGGTTGCCTACGATTCCTGGGCTGCAGCCGATCTGGATGAGACCTCAACCGACATGCCGGCGCTCGACGTTCCAGTTAACCCGCTTTTTGCCGCCAACACGAGCGCCGCGGACTCTGAGGGCGGTACGGCATATTCCGATTATTCCGATGGTTACGCTGGCACCGGTCGCATCGAGACCGAAGATTATGGCACCGCATCGAGCGATTATCTCAACGATCCATACGCCGCCACGCCTGCACCGGAATATGACCAGGAGGCCGCGTCCGCGCCGGCGTATACCAAAAGCACGGGCGAAGAGCGCTTCGCCGATTATTACGCCGAGGAAAAGGCGCTGCGTTTTTCGGAATTTCCGCAGGCAGTCAAGGTTGCCTTTATCGCCATTGTCATTGCCCTGCTCGGTGTCATTGCGTTTGAGGGATTCCGGCTGTTCTCCGGCCCCACCCAAGCGGAGTCGGAGACCCAGCAAAAAGAGAACGATGACGAGTACCTGGACATCAACACCCTCAAGGGCGACCCCAACGACGGAGACGATGAGTAGCGAGAGCTGAAGGCGGCCGCAGGATCCCGCATCCAGCACCGGCTTCTAAGTGCTGTTTTGTCATCCAGCTACACTTTTCCGAAGTTTTAAGGTGCCTATTTCGACACTTTTCCGTACTTTTACACGGCTGATTTCGACACTTTTCCGGATGAAAGCCGAATAATCACTTGGGAAACCAACGCCGTTCACGCGTCATTTCGCAGGCGGCGCTTGATTTCTGTCCGTACACGTTGATAGACTTCCTCTTGCCCGCAAGGAGCGGGCGCATTTTATCCAGAGTCGGGGTAGAGAGTTGGCTCCACGATCCCGACGCCAACCGGCCAAGAGGCACGGTGGCCCTGCCAACATCGATGAAAGGAGTCCGTATGGACAATTTCTCCGTGCGCAGCGAGCGTAACTTCCACAACCTGATCGTCAAACCGAATCACATGCATCTTCTGGATAAGCCAAATGGCTACGCCTCGGCCATGATCAAGAGCAGCCTCTCCCACCAGATGCGCTTTACGGTGCAGGTGCTCGAGGAAGAACTCTGCGCCGCCGGCAGCCCGCACGTGCTGCAGATCAAGCTGCTTGGAGACGACTCTCGCGAGCCGTCTAGCTGGAAGCTCTTTGCTGACGGCGTATGCGTTGCGGACGGATCCGGCGCCTTTGCCCGAGAGTGCTTCTGCGAGGGAGCCGAGGCATTCCTGGACCTGTGCCGCGACGCCGTACGCACGGCCGAGCTGTACTAGTGGAGCCAGAGGGAGTATGAGCTGTTGAGTGCGGCCCGCGGGATTGCGGGGGCGTAGGAACAGAAGCCTCATGATGGTGGCCTCGGCTGGAATGACGTATCGCTCGATAAATGATCTCAACAACGTAGCCGATGCGCCGCATTTCGCCTCAAAGGCATTGAGCGATCGGGCGGCGTCCAGCATTTCTTTGATATCCCCAATTGATTGTTCCGAGAAAGTCTCTTCATGCCCTCATAATCGCCCTTACGAGAAACTTGGACGAGACGGGCGTCCATACGCCGTCTCTAAACTAACGAGCCGTTCGCGGAAAGAACATCAGGCTAGCGTGGGCCAAAGATATACTGGTATCGTTGCAACAATTATGGAAGATCGGCATCGTCAATGACCTCCTTGAAATTCTCCAGGCGCTTCGCGCTTAGTCTGCTCGTCCCGCTGTCCGCCGCCGTAGCGCTAGCTTTGCCCTCAACCGTCCTCGCTGCGTCGGACCCGAACCCGCCCAGCATCTCCAACGTGACGTTATCCGCGACGACAGTCACGGCCGGCTCCACGCTGCATGTCGGCTACGATGTGGACGACCCCGATGGGGTGCGGTCAGTCACGCCGATAGTCGAGGTCGTCGTCGATAGCGATGACGGGGACCAGGGCAACAGCTCCCGCCTCGCCTTCCGGTCGACCGGCGACACGACCGCGGGCTTCGATATCCCCACCTCCCCGAGCGACCGGCCCTGCAGGTACCGGATCATCGGCCTCGGCGTGACCGATAGCCTTGGATGGGTTACCGATGTCTACGACGCGGCGTATGCCGAGGAGAAGGGACTCAACTCTCCGACCTTCGCCACCAGCCCCCTCGTCTATGAGGTGACCGAGGGGCCCGCGGACCAGAACCCGCCGACCGTGTCCTCCGTGTCGCTCTCGAGCAGGGAGGTCGCGACCGGTGCCGACTTCCACATCTCTTGGTCCGTCGCGGACCCGGACGGCGTTCGCTCCGTTTCCCCCATACTGCAGCGGGGCTGGGAGGATAAGGACGACGGCTGCTCCGTTTCGTCGGCCTATTATCACGGAGGCTCGTCTATCGACGGGTTCGACCTCACATTCGACAGCAATAGGATCGGAAGGCACAGGCTGATCGGCCTTTCGGTCACCGATGACCTAGGGTTCGAGACCGATGTGTACGAGAGTTCCTACGCCAGGGCCAACGGCATCTCGGGCGCGACTTTCTCGGTTGCCGACCCGAGCGAGCTGTGCTTCGAGGTGACCGGCAGCGCGATCGACCGGAACCCGCCCACGGTCTCGAACGTTTCCATCTCCGCGAAGAGAGTCCCTGTCGGCGGGCTCCTCCGCATCTATTGCAATGTAGGCGACGCGGACGGCGTGAAGTCTGTCTCCCCGATTCTCGGCGACCCCGGCTATGTCGAGGACCCGAACTCTGTAAAGGCCCGTAAAACGTTGAGCTACAGCTACGATGCGGCAAGAGGCTATATCGAAATCGAGTTCCCCACGTCGCTCTCGATGGGCTCGTTTGAAATCCATGCCCTCGCGGTCCTCGACAAGGCGGGTCATGAGACCTTCGTCTACAGCTCCGCCTACGCCGAGCGTAACGGCAAGACCGGCGTCCGGACCTTTGATGTCGACGACGCGGAGGACGTTACCTTCGACGTGACCGCCCCGCTGTATGCCGCCACCAAGGGCAACGGGCAGGCATATGCAAAGGGCAACGAGGACGGTCTGACCTTCCGCTTCAGCGGTCCTCTCGATGAGTTCACGCGTCTCCTCGTGGACGGAAATGAGGCCTCCGCTGAAAACTACACCGCAACCAAGGGCAGCACGATTATCGAGCTCAAGCCGGCCTACCTGGACACGCTTGCCGCCGGCGGACACACCGTCACGGCCGTCTGGAAGGACGGGACGGCGACCGATGCATCCTTCACCGTGGAGGGGAAGGCCCAAGGGGAGCAGGCGGGCGGCAAGACCGATGTAGATTCACCCGGCGACAACAAAAGTGATCCTGCCACTCCTGAAAAGGACGCCGACGAGGCGTCTACAAAAAGGTCGGGACACACGATAACCGATGAACCAAAGCTCGCCGTAACCGGCGACTCCGCTTGGATGGCCAGCATCGCATTAGCCATGGCGGCCACGGCCTGCTTCGCGGCAGCGAGAAGGCTTGAGCCCAAGCAGCATAGGCACGAACAGTAGCTCAAAGCGAACTCAACTGGGAAGGGCAGATGGATAGCCGTCCTTCTCTTGCAATCAACCCAATCCGCTGAAATGCAATCAGTTAACGAGTTTTGCCAGACGCTCGGTCTCTACCCCGCTCTGGCAAGCCACCTAGCAATGAGATAATGCCCACGGCGATCAACGCAAACAAGGAGCACGCTATGGCAGACAACGAGATCAAACCCTCAACGGACGGCGGCCGAGAGGAACTCGTGGCAAAACAGCTCGCATCGACCAAAATCCACCTCGCGCTCACCCAGGAGCGGGCGGACATCTCCGGCGCCATCAAGCTGCCGCTCGAGCGAATTCCCCAGCTCGGCGTGGCGTTCGCCTCGCTCCCCTCGATGTTTCGCACCGTCACTAACACGGTGAGCGTACCCACGCTGCTCCAGGCGACTGACAAATTTGGCAACCCGCTCGATCCGTCGAAACTCAACTCGTTCAAGGACGGCAGCGGTCTCACAGGGGGCTACCGCGACGCAGTCAAGGGCTTTGGACAGGCGCGCTTCCACGTAGTCGAGGGCGACATCGCCACGAGCGTCACTCAAGTGCCTTACGACCCGACGTCGTTGTTCATGGCAGCCGCAATCGCGCAGATAAACCAAAAGCTCGACTCCATCCAGGAGTCCGTCGACGAGATGTTCGAGTACATGCGTCAGCGCGACAAGGCCAACATGCGTGGCAACCTCAAGACGCTCGCAGACATCCTCAACGGTTACGGCCTCAACTACGGCAACGCCACCTACATGGCAAACGCCCATATGAAGGTGCTCGACATCAAGCAGTCGTCCGCGCAGGACATGGAACTCTTCCGCTCGCAGGCGCAAGCGGATCTGAAAAAGAAAGGGTTCATCGAGGTGCGAGACGGCTTGGGCAGACGCCTCGACAAGGTGCTCGACTACCTCAAAGACTGCCAGCTCGCCACCTACATCCACGCGTTCTCACTGTTCCTCGAACCCATGCTCGCCCAGAACTTCGAGCCCGCAAAGCTCGCGGACGCCACCGCGAAGATCGAGGCCGATTCGATTGCGTATCGCGAGCTCTACACCGAGTGTTACGACGCCCTCGAGGCGGGAACTGCCGACACCGTCGATGCGGCACTGCTGGGCGGCATCGCGTCCGCGGGCAAATTGCTCGGTCACGCCATCGCAAAGACCCCCGTGGGCGAACATACGCTCATCGACGAGGCACTCGAGGGTGCAGGAGAGGACATCGGCAGGTTCAACGATAGGCAATCCGAGAAACTCCTCGAGAAGCTCCATCGGGCAAAGACGCCTGACGTCGCACCGTTCAAGCAGAGCGTAATGGAAGTAGACACCCTCTACAACCGCCCCACGCAGATCGCCGTGGACGCCGAGAACGTCTACATCCTGCCTGCCAAGCGGCAGGAAGAGTAGTGATACGCGACAGGCCACGCGCCATGCAGACGGCCAACGCCGCCTATCTCCCCTCCGCCTTCAGCTTCAGCAGCAGGTCGCCCAGCTCGGGGCACTTGCTGGAAAGGCGCGTCTGAGCTCGCTCGCCCATCTCCCACCGTTGGCGGACTTCCTGGGCGCGCGGACTCACGTGATAGTCCCCCTCCATCATCTGCTTGAGCAGCTTAGCGGTCACGCGCGCATCGGCCAGGGCGCTGTGGGCGTGACCCGTCGACTCGTCGAACTCGATGCCGAACCACGTTGCCGCGTCACTCAAAGAGACGCACCCGTGGCTGCCCACGTCCATGATCGAGGTATAAAACGCCTGCAGATCGGCCCAATCCGTAGGAAATGCGGAAAGATCGATATGCTTTGCCTGGCACTCGGTCAAAAGCTGTCGACGATCCGCCCCGCTCCAACAGACCACCTGGGCGGAGTAGCGACCGATCCAATCGCTGAGCCTTTTGATCGCCACATAGAGCGGATCGGTCATCGCGGTATCCACAGCCGATATCCCTGTGAGCTCGCGGACGGGAAACGCAACGCCTTCGGTAAATTCCGTCTGCACAAACTGCGAGAACTCGCCCATAACGTTGCCGTGGTAATCGAGCTTGACGGCGCCGACCTCGATGATCTCATTGCGCAGTCCACGGCGCTGGCGCTGCTTTGGCACCGGCGCAAACTCAAAGTCCAGCACGATCTGGCGCGCAAAGTTCGTCGTATCGATAGCCGAGATACACGGCGTCTTTTTGTCTGACACGGTGAGGGCCTTTCTCTCCGTTGCTTGCCGTTCGTTTCTCGAACAGTCATATCACAGTAAGCGTAGCTGCCCGTGCGGACATGAAATCGCACAGTGCAGCTTTCCGGCATCCTTGCGTAAGGCTGCGCTTTGAAATGGTCACGTCGTTGTTATTATCGAACATATATTCGTATTTATGGCTGCAGTTTGATAGACTGGTTATTGTTGACGGCAGTTCCATGTGCCGGGCAGCGCCCTCCATGCGACGGGAGGTGATGCCCATGACCGATCTGACTGATTTCGTGAAGCTCCTGACCGCTTTGGTCTCGCTCCTCACGGCGCTTATCGGACTTACCGAGGCACTCAAGCAGCGTACGAAGCATAAAAAGAGGGGTCGACGCCGCTAAGGCGATGACCCCTTAATCCAAGCAACGGCGCTGCCCAGCTCTTCACTACTTGGGCTGCCGTCGACCTTATTTTACCCACGGGCGCCGGGTTTACCAAATGGATTTTCGGTAAAGGAAGCACGGCACGCCCGCAAAACCACTACGCCCCAAGTGCCGTCATGGGGATCACCGCCACGCCGTCGTCGCGTGTGTAGGCAATGCTCCCCTTTCCAACCACGACCGCCAAAAACGCCGGCGCGGCATTCTGGGCGGCAGGATTGGAGAGCACTTTCCTCTCCAGCGCCTTGAGATTTCTCGCTCCATCGTCTGCTTTCGCATCACTCAGCTTGACCTCGATGGCTCCCCAGCGCCCGTCGTGCTCAACGATCAGATCAACCTCAAGGCCCTTCTCATCTCGGAAATAATGGACTCTGTTGTCAACACCGCCGTAGGTGGAAAGGAACACGCGCACGTCGCGCAGAACGAGGTTCTCAAAGAGCATCCCCAGCGTTTGCATATCGCCAAGCAGCCGCTCGGGGGTAGCCCCCAGCAACGCCGCCGCAAGTGACGGGTCACAGAAGTAGCGCTTGGGGCGCACGCGAACGCGGGCCTTCGAGCGCATGGGCGGCTCCCATCCGCACAGGTCCTCGGTCAGCTTGAGCCTGTTGAAGAGGTCCAAGTACGCAGCGATGGTCCTCTCGTCGGGGCCCGCCTCACCGTACGAGGCGTCCTTTATGAGCGTCTTGTACGTGACGGCCTGGCTCTCGTTCATGGCAAGAGCTCGCAAAAGGCCGTGTGCAAGCTCGGGCGATCATGCGATATACGAAATTACGCCATTCTCAATGCGGATTTTACGCTACTTCCAATGTAGTTTTTACGCCGTTGCGGATGTAGTTTTTTCGCTAAGTTCATTGAAGGTTTTACGCTTGGCATCCTTAGCGCGACGCTCGCTCAATCCCTGACCACCGGATTGCCCGAATTCCGGGATGCTGCCTCCGCTCCAAACAAAAGGCCCCGACTCGCGATGAGCTGCCTCCCATTTCTTGAACATTAGAAATGGGAGGCTTTCCACCCCATGCCTCTATCGGAAACGGCATCCCGTCCTGAGCATCGAATCCGGGACGTAGTTTCCGCATGCGGCTTCGTTAGGAAAGCATGTTCCACTCTGAGCGCTCATTCCGGGGTGCAATTTCCGCCAGAGACGCCGCCGGAAAAGCACATCCCGGTTTGGAGCCGAAATCTGGGATGTAGTTTCCGCTTGAAGGGCGATCCGGAAAGCACGTCCCATTCCGAGTGGCAATTCCGGGTCACAGTTTCCGCAGATACAAGGCGACAGTCCGCAGCCCATATCACATGCCTTCAAATATGCGATCCAGAAACGCAAAAACAGCAGATAGAATGCTCTTTTTCAAAAAGTACACGTCCCGAAACTTACCCAGTCTTCATAACTTGCCACCGTTCACGGTCGCCGATTACCGCCCACCGATTCAAACAAGAAATATGTCGCCAAAAGCAGGTCATCTACCTGCATGGTTAGATTTTGGTCAGCTTTTGGTCAGTTGGGCGGCAAGTTGCGGCTGATACGTTTTTTGCTACCCAAAAGGAGGCGGTAGCTCATGACCCATTGCAATGACCAACTCATCGACCAACTGCTCACTCAGGCCGAGCAGGAGGGACGATGCCTTATTCCCCCGAGCACGGCGATCCGAAAAGCGCTCCTTCGGCGCATGGGCGTCACGGTCGCCTCGCCCATGCCGGGGCTGTTTGCGCGAAAAACGCGCTGGGATGAACTCAACCGGGCACAGCGTCATTGCGAGATTATCCGCGCCCTTGCGATCATCCACCCCGATTGGACGTTCTGCTCGTTTTCGGCAGCATGCCTCCTGGGACTCGAAGTCTCGTGGCGGCACCTGAACGTTGTGCATGTCTGCAGCTCGACAAAGCCGTCGGCTCGTCCGGGCGCGCATATTCAGCGGCACCAGATTGAGCCGGCGGGAGCAATCCGTCTATCCGGCATATCGGTAACGCCGCCCATCCAAACGGTTACAGATTGCCTGTTGCAGACCGGTTTTGCCGACGGCATGCCCATTGCCGATTCGGCGATCTCAAAGCTTGGTCTAACGCGAGAGCAGCTGATGGAGGACGTCGAGCAACAAGCGACTGCCCGCAATGGTCGCGCGATTCGTACGGCCCTCACAACGCTTCGATATGCCGACGCCCGCGCCGAGAGCGGCGGGGAATCGGTCGCCCGAGCCATCATGATCGAGACGGGCTTTGCACCCGACTGGCTTCAATACGAGCTGACGGACCCCTTCGATTCGGCCAAGCCCATACGAGCGGACTTTGCCTGGGAGCGCCAGGCGCGGGAACTCACACTGGGCGAGCTCGACGGGCTCATCAAATATACCGACCAGACCATGCTGGCCGGACGCACCACCGCCGAGTCGCTCGTTGCCGAACGACAGCGCGAGGCGCACCTATCGCTCTACGGTCACCCTCTGCTGCGCTTTACCATGAGCGAAATCCGCTCGGCAGGACTGCTCGCGAAAAAGCTGCAGACGGCAGGCATCCGGCAGACCGCGCTGCCGACATGGCTCAACGACGTGGAGCTGTAGGGGCCGCTGAACGGCGACTCGCCGCGTCGCATCTTGCCAATCTGGGACATGCTTTCCCAGCAGCCACGCTGGCGGAAAGTGCGTCCCAGTCTGGACGCTCAAAACGGGATGCACTTTCCGGATGGTAGGCCTAACGGAAAGCGTGTCCCAGAATGAACGCTCAAACTGGGATGCAGTTTCCAAGTGAACGACAACCGGAAAGTGTGTCCCATTCCAGGCGCGGATTCCGGGATGCACTTTCCGTTTGAAGCTCCAACCGGAAAGCGCATCCCATTCTGGAGCCGAAATCTGGGACGCAGTTTCCGTATGCGGAGGTGCTTCAAACAAAAGGCCCCGGCTCGCGATGGAGCCGGGGCCAAAGGCACAGCATATGCAGTTGATGGTGAGCGCGAACAGCCCGTCAGAAATGCCATCCGCGCTCTACCCTACCCGCGGTGACGGGCGCGGCTGTAGGGCGTATCCACCATGGGCAGATCCGGACGCAGCTTGCCGTCAAATGCGCGATAGGCATTCTGTACGGCGGGCGCTGTGGGGATCGTTGCGATCTCGCCGATGCCCTTGCCGCCGTATGCCACGGGCAACAGCTCGTCCTTCTCCACGTAGATGGCGTGGATATCCGGAATCTCGGGCGCACGGAACAGCCCGAGCGTGCCGTACCTTGCCTGGGGCACGCAGTCCTTGAGCGGCCAATCCTCGGTAAGCGCATAGCCCATACCCATGAGCACGCCGCCTTCGATCTGACCCTGGATGGAGATGGGGTTGACCACCTTGCCGGAATCGTGCGCGGCATAGACCTCGCTCACGCGGCCGTCATCATCCAGAATGACCACATGCGTGGCAAAGCCGTAGCAGATGTGGCTCTTGGGGTTGGGGACGTCGGCGCCCAGTTTGTCGGTCGGCTCCAGGTACACGTAGCCAAACTCGCATCCCTCGAGTGCCTTGATGGCGGCCGCGGGGTCCTGAGGATGCATGCCCTGGCCGGCGACGAGTTCCTGCGCGCGCAGCTGGTAGGCGCGACCGTCGTCGTACTCGATCTTGACGCCGTCGCCATGCGCGCTCACGGGAGCGGCGGGCGCAGGCTTGCCGGCCTCGATGCCAACCATGGCATCGCGCAGCAGGAAGGCGGCGCCGCGTACGGCCTCGCCGGTCACGACCGTCTGGCGCGAGCCAGACGTGGTGCCGGAGTCGGGAGCGTTCTCGGTAGAGCACTCGCCGTTGGCGATGCAGCTCAGCGGCAGACCGCAGGCCTCGGCAACGTCCTGCAAAAAGACGGTGTTGCAGCCCTGGCCGATGTCGGACGTGGCGGCATAGACCACGGCCACGCCATCCTCGACGCGAATCTTGCAGCGGCCGGCATCGGGCAGGCCCACGCCCACGCCGGCGTTCTTCATGGCGCAGGCGATACCGGCGTGTCCGGGATGCGCATAGTAGGCATCCTTGACCTCGAGCAGCGTCTCCTTAAGCGCCGTGGAGCAATCGGCAATCTGGCCGTTGGGCAAAACCTCGCCCGGCTCGATGGCGTTTCTGTAACGAATCTCCCACGGGTCCAGGCCGACCTTCTCTGCCAGCAAGTCGATCAAGCTCTCGAGCGCAAACTCGGACTGGCAAACGCCAAAGCCGCGGTACGCGCCGGCGGGCGGGTTGTTGGTGTAGTAGCCAAAGCCGCGAATGTCGGTGTTCTGGTACTTGTAGGGGCCGACGGCATGCGTGCAGGCGCGCTCGAGCACCGGGCCGCACAGCGACGCGTAGGCGCCGGTGTCAAAGTTGATCTCGCAGTCCAGGCCGGTAAAGTTGCCCTCGGCGTCGCAGCCCAGCGTAAAGGTACCGTCCATGGCGTGGCGCTTGGGATGGAAAGCGAGCGACTCGGCACGTGTGAGCTTGCACTTCACAGGACGCTGGAACTTATAGGCGGCGAGCGCGGCCAAGTGCTGGATGGACACGTCCTCCTTGCCGCCAAAGCCGCCACCCACGAGCATGGTCTCGACGACCACGCGCTCGGGCTCGTTGTCCCAGCCAAACATGTGGGCGCACTCTTTGCGTGTGTCGTAGGCACCCTGGTCGGTCGACTGCACCTTGACGCCGTTCTTGTACGGGAAGGCAACGGCGCACTCGGGCTCCAAGAAGGCATGCTCGGTAAAGGGCGTGGTAAAGCGCTGCGTCACGGTGAACGCGCTCTCTGCCAGCGCCTTGGCGGCGTCGCCGCGCGTCACATGGCGGCTCTGGCACACGTTGTCCTTGAGCTCCACCGTGTTGCCAAAGGCAAAGAAGCTGTCGTGCAGACGCGGGGCGTCGGCAGCCCTGGCCTCGACAATGTTGCGCACGGGCTTCAGCGGCTCGTAATCGATCTTTACGAGCTTCTTGGCCTTCTCGAGCGTCGCCTCGTCCTCGGCAACCACCAGCACGATGGCGTCACCCACGCAGCGGGTGATATCGCCCTGGGCGATCATGACGTCCCAGTCCTGGATAAGGTGGCCGACCTGGTTGACCGGCACGTCCTCGGCGCGCAGGATCCCCACCACGCCGGGCAGGGCCTCGGCCTTGGAGGTATCGATGGAGAGCACGCGGGCGCGCGGATACTTGGAGCGCACGGCGCTGGCGTAGGTCAGACCCGGCTGATCGAGCTCGTCGATGTCATCGGGATACTTGCCCTCGCCGAGCACCTTCTTGCGCACGTCGATACGGAAGGCGCGCTTGCCCACGCCGTAGTCGTCGCCGCGCTCCAGGTCCTCGTCGATCTGCTTTTCGCCGCGGAGCACCGCAGCTGCCAGCGAAATGCCCTCGATGATCTTCTTGTAGCCGGTGCAGCGGCAGACGTTACCGCGGATGGCGTACTTGATCTGCTCCTCGGTGGGCTCGGGATCCTCGGCTATGAGCGCGGCACCCGCCATGACCATGCCGGGGATGCAAAAACCGCACTGCACGGCACCCACGGCGCCAAAGGCGTACACAAAGGCCTCGCGCACGTCCTCGGGCAGGCCCTCGACGGTCACGATGTTGCGGCCGGCGGCAAGGGCGGTGGTCAGCACGCACGCCTTGACGGCCGCGCCGTCTACATGGATGGTGCAGGTACCGCAGGCACCCTCGGAGCAGCCGTCCTTAGCGGAATGGATGTGCAGGTCGTCGCGCAAGTAGCGGAGCAGCGGCTTGTTCTGAGTCGTCGTGCGCTCGACGCCGTTAACGGTAAAAGTGAATTCCTGTGCCATGGTGATTCCCTTCTACACGCCGGCGGCGATGCCGGTGCGGTCGTGGATGGCGCCATGCGGGCAGACGACAGCGCACATGCCGCACGACAGGCAGTCCGCGCCGTCGATATGGGCGCAGTTGTCCTCAATGCGGATAGCGCCGGCGGGGCACTTTTTGGCGCACATGCCGCAACCGATGCAGCTCGTGTCGCAGATCTTGCGCGCAATGGCGCCCTTATCGGTATTGTTGCAGCGCACCAGGATGTTCTGATAGCCGGGAACGAAGGCAATTACACGCTGCGGGCACGCCATGCCGCACAGGCCACAGCCCGTGCACTTGGAGCGATCCACGCGGGCGATGCCATCGACCAGCGCAATGGCACCGTGGGGGCAGGCCGTGACGCAGGCGCCACAGCCAATGCAGCCTTCGCTGCAGCGGGCGTCGCCGCCTGCGGAGGCGCAACCGCTTCCGCAGGCAACGTAGGCCACGTTATGTTGAATGGATTTGGCCATAAGAGACTCGCCTATTTCTTAAGAAGGTACGAATAGTTGTCGCGCACGGCCCTGATGGTCAGGCGGACGGCCTCGGGAAGACCGGTGTTGACGGCATCGACCGAGACGGTGCGGACCGTGCCGGCGACGCGGACTTTAAAGTGGTCCTCGTCCACAGCCAGGAAGCCCTCGTTCTCGGAGTTCTCCATGTCCTGCTCGCTCCAGAACAGGGTGAGCTTGTCCTTATAGGGACGACCCTCCTGGTAGGGGCAGAACACGGCGCAGTTGCCGCACTCGTTGCACATGCCGTCGATGTGGACGACCTGATGCTTGGCCAGGCCCGGCACCTTAATTGCCACGTTGGCGCGGTTGGGGCACACATCGCAGCAGACCTCGCACACCGAGCCGCAGCCCAGGCAGCGGGTCTTGGTGCAGTTGCGCTTGTCGCGGCACAGCGATCCCTTGCGCTCGTAGCAGGTGTCCTCGCGGCCGGCCTGCTCGTTGCAGTCGGCGTACTTGTTAAAGTCCACGCCGGCAATGGCACGGGCGACCTCGGCGGCGTCGGCGATAGCCTCGACCACGGTAGCGGGACCGCGGCGGCAGTCACCGGCAGCCCAGACGCCCTCGACGCCGGTGGAGGTGGCGGCAAGGCGGCCGCGACGGTCGTGCTCGACGCCCGCGGCGTCGTACAGGCTGGCATCGATGCCCTCGCCCACGGCGCAGATCACCGTGGTGGCGGAAAGCTCGACGGTCTCGCCCGTGGCGACGGGGCTGCGACGGCCGCTTGCATCCGGCTCGCCAAGTTCCATGACGTCGCAGGTCAGCACGGCGCCGTTGAGCGCCTTGGGCGCCAGCAGCTCGCAGAACTCAACGCCGTCGGCAAGAGCAAGATCGAGCTCTTCCTCGTCGGCGGGCATCTGCTTCTTGGTGCGGCGATACACCAGGCGCACGTTCTTCACGCCAGCAAGGCGCTTGGCCACGCGGGCCGCGTCCATGGCGGTGTTGCCGGCGCCGATGACCACGACGTCCTCGCCCAGCTCGAGCTTCTCGCCCTTCTTGGCGGCCTCGAGGAACTCCAGCACGTCGAGCTCGGCACCCTCGCCCAGGCCCGCAGAGCCGGGCATCCAGGCACCAGTGGCCACGACTACGTCGGTAAAGCCCTGGGCCTTGAGCTCGTCAATGGACTCCACGCGGGCGTTGAGCTGCACCTTGGCGCCAAAGGCCAGACAGAGCTCGGCATCGTGGGAGATATCGTCGCTCGCGATACGGAACTCGGGGATCACGTGACGGACCACGCCGCCGAGAGAGTCGCGGGCCTCGAAGATAGTGACGGGCACGCCGGCACGCGTCAGGAAGAACGCCGTCGCCAGGCCGGCAGGGCCGCCGCCGATAACGGCAACGTTGCGCTCGGCGTCGTTGGCGATGGCTTGGGCGCGCAGCTTGGGCAGCACGGTGGTCATGGCCTCGCGGGCGGCCTTGAGCTTGCTGGCGCGGATCTGGGCGCCCTCGGGCTCGTAGAATGCACGCTCGCAGGCACGGCCGCAGGGATGCGGGCAGATGGTGCCGGTAATGAACGGCAGGGCGTTGCGCTCGATGATGATGTTGAGTGCGTCCTCGTAGCGGCCCTCGTCAACAGCCGCCAGATAGGCGGGAATATCCTGCTGGATGGGGCAGCTCGTGCGACACGGCGTGGTAAAGCAGTCGGAAAGCGGGCTCTTGCCGGCGACCTTGCGGTCGGGCAGCGGGCGCAGCGGCTTCTTGTAGAGCGGGTTGGTGAGCGAGTCGGTCTGGATCGCAGTCACGGCCTCGAGAGAGACGCCCGCGAACGGCTTGCCGTCCAGATCGCTAAACTCGCCGGCCATCTGGCTAAAGCGCTCGTAGCCACCGGGCTTGAGCACGTCGGTCGCCAGGGTAACGGGCCAAATGCCGGCATCGTACAGGGCACGGATGTTGTAGACCGTGGCACCGCCGGAGTAGCTGATGCGCAGCTTGCCATCGAACTGCTCGGTAATGCGGCGGGCGGCCTCGATGGTCAGCGAGAACAGCGAACGACCGGACATGTACATCTCGGTGGAGGGCAGCTCGTTCCTCGTCACGTCGACGGGGAACGTGTTGGTCAGCTTGACGCCAAACTCCAGGCCGCGCTCGGCGCACAGGGCAATCAGGCGCTCGAACATGGGCACGGCGTCGGCCCACTGCAGGTCCTCGCGGAAGTGCGTGTCATCGAAGACGATGTAGTCAAAGCCCAGCTCGTTCAGGCGCTGGCGGGCAAACTCATAGCCCAGCAGCGTGGGGTTGCACTTGATGTAGGTGTTGAGGCCCTTTTCGGTAATCAGATAGGTCGCGATGCGCTCGATCTCCGCCGGCGGGCAGCCATGCAGCGTGGACTCGGTGATGGAGTTGGACACGCGAGCCGGGATGGACTCGACAAACGCGGCGTCGACATGCTCAAACTTGTCCAGGTTGGCGAGCGCCCATGCGCGGCACTCATTCCAGACGTCAGAGCCGCTGGCGTCCTTCATACCCTCGATGTAGGCGTCGACCTTGGGGCTCTTAATACCCTCGAGGTCATAACCCACGGACATGTTGAAGACAAAGCCGTCCGGGCTGCCCAGACCGTACTCGCGAGCGATCAGGTGGCAGGCAAACCATGCCTTCACGTACTCGGCAAAGGCCTGCGGAACCTCGAGCTCGGTCGACCATTCGCAGTTGTAGCACTCGTCCTGAGCCACGATGCAGGGCTTGTTCACACACTTGGAGAGCTCCTCGCCGTCCATAACCTGGACGGTCTTGAGCTCAAAGAAACGAGAACCGGCCACGTAGGATGCCACGATGTTCTGGGCCAGCTGCGTGTTGGGGCCGGCAGCCGGGCCAAACGGAGTC
>USAX01000026.1 GCA_900552705.1 uncultured Collinsella sp.
AGGTGTACACGTCGCCAAAGGCCATGGCAAAGTTCTCGGCATTGAGCTGGCCGGACACGGTAAGGCTCGCGTGCTTGCCAAAGAAGTCCTGGCTCCAGTCGACCTCGCCGGACTCGGTGAGGGGCGGATTTTTGGGGTCGAGCGTGGTCACGCGGAACATCTCGCCGGCGCCCTCGCAGTCACTCGTGGTGATGATGGGGGTGTTGACGTAGACAAAGCCCTGCTCCTGGAAGAAGCGGTGGATGGCGGCAGCCGCGACAGAACGGATGCGGAACACGGCGCGGAACAGGTTGGTGCGCGGGCGCAGGTGCTGCTGGGTGCGCAGGAACTCGACGGTTGCGCGCTTCTTCTGCAGCGGGTAATCCGGGGCGCTGACGCCCTCGACCTCAATGGAGGTGGCAGAAAGCTCGAAAGGCTGGGGCGCATCGGGGGTCAGCTTGACGGTGCCGGTGCAAATGAGTGCGGCCGAGACGTTTTGATGGGCGATCTCGTCGTAGTTGTCGAGTGCCTCGCGGTTCATGACGACCTGCAGGTCGCGGAAGCAGCTGCCGTCGTTGAGCGTAACAAAGCCAAAGTTCTTCATGTCGCGGATGGACTTGACCCAGCCGGCGACGGTGACGGTCTGGCCGCCAAGCGACTCGGCATCGGCGTAAAGCTGCGCGATTTTGGTGCGGTTCACGTATCCTCCCATAACGGTTGAATGATAGTTATCCATACAGTTCGATATTCTAGCAGCTCGGCTCATTTGGGCTATACGGATAAGGCATTGGCGGGATGGTTTTTCAAACGAAAAGCGCCTGCGGCCAAATGGTCGCGGGCGCTTGACGAGGTGCCTTTTGGCTGTGTGGCGCGGGGCCTGGCTACTTGGTCTTGGCTACCAGCAGCGGGTCGCCCAGCTTGACGAGCGGGTTGCCGCCGATAAGCGTGCCGGACTCGCCGACATGGTCGATGCTCTTAAGACGATCGAGCTCGGAGACGATGACGGTCACGATGTCCTCGTGACCGGCGGCCTTGATGGCCTCGCGGTCGAAACTGATGAGCGGCTGGCCTGCCTTGACCGTGTCACCCATCTCGACAAAGCGGGCAAAACCTTTGCCGTTCATTTCCACGGTGCCCAGGCCAACATGGATGAACACGCGAAGACCGTCCTCGGTGATCATGCCGATGGAGTGGTTGGTGACGGTGGTGGCGCCGATGCGGCCGTTGGCGGGCGCATAGATGGTGCCGGTAATGGGCTCGATGCCGTAGCCCTGACCGAGCATACCCGAGGCGATGGTCTCATCGGGAACCTCATCGAGGTTGACGAGCACGCCGTTGACGGGGGCGTAGATGACGCCTTCGCGGGTGGCGAAGCTTGCTGCGGGCGGAACGGATGCCTCGCCCGTCGAGGTGAAGGTGGACTTAAGCGAATCGAGCAGACCCATAGTTGCCTCCAACTTAAATAGGCGCATATCGCGCGCTTGGTTTGCCGGAAACGTTTCATATGTGTTTCGCGGCTTGGTCAACGCCCCTATTTTACGCTGCTCAACGATACCTCTGAACTGGGATTATGTGATATATCAGTTGAAGGGAAACTTATTGCTGGAGTGTTTCTTCGCCACGGGCTCAAGTGGGGTACGCTTAGACGCGAAAAACAAGGGCGCATAATCTGCGCGAAGGGAGCACATATGATTGTCGAGAACCATGCGCTGTGGGGCGAGGAGCCGACCGAGGAGTATCCGGCGACGTTTACGTATTTGGGTGCCGAGCCGCTGCCCGATAAGCCGAATGGCCGCCGCCCTGCCGTGATTATCTGCGGCGGAGGTGCGTTTACGCATATCGCTCCGCATGAGCAGGATCCCGTGGCGTTTGCGTTTTTGGATCACGGGTACCAGGCTTTTGTGCTCAACTATGTGACAAGCGGCACGGGCGACGTGAGTTTTCCGCACCCGCAGGCCGATCTTGCCAAGATGGTCGCCACGGTGCGCGCGAACGCCGATGAGTGGCATGTCGACCCCAAGCGCGTGTGCGTCGTGGGTTTTTCGGCGGGCGGCATGATCTGTGCCTCGCTGGCAACGCAGTGGAAGACCGGCCCCTTCGCGGCGCTTGCCGGGGTGCGTCCGGATGACATCCGTCCCGACGCCGTGGTGCTGGGCTATCCATTGCTCGACCTTGCTTATGTGCGCGACATGCAGACGCGCGATCCGCGCATTGACTTGCGCGTGCCCAAGACCGGCGGCAAGACGGGGCGCGATTTGCTCAACGACTACCTGTCGATGGTGACGGGCGGCGAGGCAACCGACGAGCACTTGGCCGATATCTGCCCCACCACGCATGTTTCGCGCCAGATGCCGCCAACCTTTGTGTGGGGCGTGTCCGACGACAAGACGGCGCCGATTGCGCAGGTCTATCCGTTTGCGCAGCGCATGGCCGAGGAGGGCGTCGCATGCGAGATGCACGTCTTTGACCAGGGCGGCCACGGCCTTTCGCTCGGCAACGCCAACACCGCGGTCGACAACGAGGACAAGCAGGTGGCAGTCCGTCCTTGGATTCGCCTGGCCTTCCGCTTCCTGGAACGCCACGGTTTCTAGTTACGCGGTTTTACCAAACCGCGTAACAGCTCGACGCTGCAAGCCCGCCAGAGCGGCAATCTGCCTTTCAACTTCGGCGGCATGACCAGAAGGTCAATGCCGCCTCGTTTCAAGGCACCTTGCTCGCTCTGGCGGGCTTTCGCTGTCCGCGCCAAAGCATCGGCGTTGTCTTGGCTGCCAGAAGAATGATCCCTCGGGGACGGAGGAAAGCGGATTAGTTTGGGCGGTGCTGTCGCCAAGGTTTAAGACCGACGTCGTCCCTTGTTGCTTTCCTACCAGACGGTGAACTGGGCGTTTTCTGTGTTCCAATGGACATCGCGAACGTAGTCGCGCACGCCCGTCGCATCTCGTGCTTTGAACAACTCAAGAATATGAGCATGTTCGTTGTTGGCTTTATTGAGCAGTTCGCACGCCGTCTCCTGGTCGACAGTCTCGTAATCGCGCTTGATAAAGCAGCGCTCGAGTTGCGAAATCATGTCGCGCAGACGGTCGTTGCCGCAGCGGTTGAAGTACGTGAGGTGAAAGTCCCGCTGAATGTCGTCGTACTTTCGGATAAGACCGCCTTGGATCGCAAGGTCCATGGACCCAACCAAAAACTTCAGCTGCATGATGTCCTCGTCGGTTAGGAGAGGGCAGGCGAGGTATGCCGCCTGCCCGTCGAGAGGCCCCATAATCTCAAAGACTTCAACGGCGTTTTGCTGATCGAACCCTCGGACGCGGAATCCGCGGCGGGGGAGATTGTCCAGATAGCCGTCGCTTGCCAGCTGGATGAGCGCCTCGCGAACCGGCGTGCGCGACACGCCCATGGCATCGCAGATCGCCTGCTCGCTCACGCGGTCGCCGGCCGAAAGCTCGCCGGCGTCTATGCGACTCGAAATATAGTCGTATACATGATCCTTCAAGGGTCTTCGGAGCGTTTCCATGAGCTTATATTCCTCAACTGTATATTTTCAAAAATAAATACGTTTCGCCTGAATAGGCTAATTGAATTATAGAACGACCAGTTAAATCGCGCTACCAAACCAGAAGAAGCAAAAATACGCTAACCGAGAAAAACCTACCGTTCAGGATTGTATACAATATACAAAACAGCAAAGACACCCTAAGATAAAGCCATCGGAAGGAAGGCGGACGCAAGGAAGTCCGCTCACTACTAAGAGATCCAAGGAGGATCATCATGACCAAGTTCAGCCACGTCATCATCCGTCGTCCCGGCAAGTCCCTGAGCAATGGCATCACGAGTGCCCCCGAGCTTGGCCAGCCCATCTACGAGCGCGCTATCGAGGAGCACTACGATTACGAGCACGCACTCGAGCAGTGCGGCGTTGACGTGTCGGTGCTGCCGGCACTCGAGCAGTATCCCGACAGCTGCTTCGTTGAGGATCCGGCCGTTATCACTCGCTGCGGCGCCATCATTACCAACCCCGGTGCCGACAGCCGTAACGGCGAGAAGGACGAGATCGAGCCGGTCGTCCGTCGCTTCTTTGACGACGAGCATGTGAAGCACATCGTTTCCCCCGGCACGCTCGACGGCGGCGACGTCATGATGGTCGGCGACCATTTTTACGTCGGTCGTTCCGCTCGCACCAACGAAGAGGGCATCCGCCAGTTCTGCGAGATTCTCGAGGGCTGGGGCCTCGAGGGCTCCGAGGTGCCGCTGGAGGAGGTCCTGCACCTCAAGACGGGCGTCAACTACATCGAGGACAACAACATGCTCGTCTCCGGTGAGTTCATCGATAAGCCCGACTTTGCCCAGTACAACAAGATCGTCGTGCCCGAGGACGAGGCTTACGGCGCCAATTGCATCTGGGTCAACGGTACAGTCATCGTTGCCGAGGGCTATCCGACCGTGCTCAAGGCCGTGCAGGATCTGGGCTACAAGACGCTCGTTGTCGATACCTCCGAGTACCGCAAGGTCGACGGCGGCCTCTCCTGCCTGTCGCTGCGCTTCTAATACGGTCGCTGTACTAGCTTAATGATCGCTTGACCGATGGCCCGGCACCCGATTCGGGCGTCTGGGCCATCTTTGTGCGGTCGCTTGATGGAGGGGGTGCACATAGAATGGCCTCTAAAACTTGTAACGACGAGATGATCGACCCCAATGGTCTGGATCTCTTCCGTCTGACTATGATGGTCATCACCGCGAGCATTTGCGGCGGTATCTTTTCGCTTGCCGGTGATATGGCAGCAGGCGGAGCCAATACCGGCGCGGTTATTGTCTCGTGGGGAATTTGCTTTATCGGCGTCTTTGCGCTGATGATGGTGTTCAACGGTCTGTCTCAGGCTCGCCCCGACCTGACCGGCGGCATCTATGCATATGCTGCGGCTGGCTTTGGCGATTACATTGGATTCAACTCCGCTTGGGGCTACTGGATCAGCGCGTGCCTTTCCAACGTGAGCTTTGCGCTCTTGCTGTTTAGCGCGCTGGGCTATTTCTTCCCTGCGTTTGGCACGGGCAATAATCTACTTTCCATCATCTGTGCCAGCGTGTTTTTGTGGTTCCTCACCGCCCTTGTGCTTCGCGGCGTCAAGGAGGCTGCGGGCATTAACACGATTGTTACGTTGGCGAAGTTGGTGCCACTGGGACTTTTCGTGCTGAGCATCGTGCTCCTGGGTAAGTTCAACGTCGATATCTTTATGGACAACTTCTGGGGCGAGCCGGCTGGTCCTGGGTTTGGCGAGCAAGTTGTCTCGACCATGATCGCCCTTGTCTGGGTCTTTACGGGCATTGAGGGTGCTGTTGTCATTTCGGGCCGCGCAAAGTATGTGCGCGACGTCGGTCGCTCGACGGCACTTGGATTTGCAGCTGTGTTCACGCTGTATCTGATTATCTCGATGCTATCGCTCGGCATTATGCCGCGCACGGAGATGGCGCAGCTCGCAACGCCCTCCATGGCGGGAATTCTCGAGTGCGCAATCGGCCCGGTTGGCGCTGCCATCGTAAACCTTGGCGTTATTCTCTCGTTGGTCGGCGCAATGTTGGGTTACGTCATCATTGCATCCGAGACGCCGTTTGAGGCAGCGCGTCAGGGTTCCTTCCCGCTGGCGTTTGCCAAGACGAACAAACACGACGCCCCGGTGGTGACGATTCTCGTGAGCTCCGGTATCACGCAGCTCTTCTTGATTGTGTCGTATGTGGCGGCGAGCACCTACCAGTTCTTCTATAGCTGCGCGGTCAACACGATTCTGGTTCCGTATGTCTGCTCGGCTGCTTATTACATGGTGATTGGCTGGAAGAACGAGCATCTGGACAGGCCACATGCGCCAAGTGTCGGCAAAGCGCGCTTCTTCGGTACGCTCGGCTTTATCTACACGCTGTTCCTGGTGTGGTCGACGGGTCTCCAGGGCGTCATGATCACGACGATCCTTTTTGCTCCGGCCATTCCCGTCTATATTCTGGGTGAGCGCGGCCGTGGCAAGCAGGTGCTTCCGCACCTGCACGACAAGCTGATCGCAGCGGTGGTCATTGTCGTGGCAGTCATCTCGCTGTATCTGCACTTTGCCGGCATTGCGCCGATTGTCTAAGACTATGGCGAGCTTTATTGCTTGGTAGGCCGGCGGACATCGCGTATCGGTGCTGTTTGGCATTCCATAACTGGTGTGGGTCTCTATAACGTGCCTCTGTGAGTGCCCACCAAGTCCGCGCGGGTGACATATGTTGCCAGCGCGGGCTTTTGCAGCTGCGGTGAAATAGTTCCTGTTTTTGCTGGTTAAAGCATCAAACAGGAACTATTCCACCGCAACTTGTTTTGATTCGCTGGGGGACGGAGGAAGCGACGATCCGGAATCCACCTGCACGGTCGTCGCTCCGCATCCCGTCCGTTGGCGCAAGTGGTGCCAAATGTAATCTGTCCCCCTTGCACGCTTGTCCCCCTTGCAGCAATCTGTTGATTGAACGTCGTTGCGTGCTCGCGGTTTCTGGGCAAGCCGTCTCGCAGCAAAGTAGACTAGATAGCCGTTTCAAAAAGCCTACTCAGAGGAGGAGCCATGCTTGAGGGTACGTATGTGGTTTTGGCCCAGACGCCGGTAGGGAGCAAGCGCGGCGAGGTGACGTTTTCACATGGGGTGAACGGCGCGCTCAGGGCAGTACTAAACGTCAGGGGTCTCAATATCGCTCTCTCGGGTGCCCGCGCTGAGTGCGATTTCTTTGAGCTCTCGGGTACTATCTCCCACGTCTTGATGGGCAAGGCGCCCTTTACATGCACGGGGTCGGTTGAGGGTGATCGACTCACTGCTACCGCGCGGTCGGGTTCCGTTTCGATCTCGCTGAGCGGTATGCGCAAAGAGCTTTCGGGGCGCACCGCATAAAGTTTGCGCAGGTAAACATCGGTATTTGACTTTATAAAATAGTTCAGAGCGCTATCATTTGTCGTTACGAGTTGGTTAGCCCCGGTAAACGGTTAACAGCGTCTAACGAAAGGATGAGCGTGTGAAGCTCGATACACTCGAGATTGGAAAGGACGCCGTTGTCGCATCGGTGGCATCGGACGATCAGGCACTCCGACAGCATATTTTGGACATGGGTCTAACGCCGGGCACCGAAGTCACCATGATGAAGTACGCCCCCATGGGCGACCCGCTCGAGATTCGCCTGCGCGGCTACGAGCTGACGCTGCGCAAGGACGATGCCGCCCGCATCGAGCTCGTGGGTGTTCACGACACAGACACGGGTCCGCGCACTAACGCCGCAATCGGCACGACGGAGCACCCGGCACTTGGCGAGGGGACGTATTCGCCCCGTGCGGCAAAAACGGCCGTGCCCGAGGGTGCGCCGCTGCATTTCGCCCTCGCCGGCAACCAAAACTGCGGTAAGACCACGCTGTTCAACCAGCTTACGGGCTCCAACCAACATGTCGGTAACTTTCCCGGCGTGACGGTCGACCGCAAGGACGGCACCATCCGTAACCATCCCGAGGCAAGCGTTACCGACCTGCCCGGCATCTATTCGCTGTCTCCGTACACGGGCGAAGAGATCGTCAGTCGCCAATTTATCCTGGACGAAAACCCCGACGCCATCATCGACATCATCGACGCTACTAATATCGAACGCAACCTGTACCTGACGCTGCAGCTTATGGAGCTCGACCGCCCCATGGTCATCGCGCTCAACATGATGGACGAGGTGACGGCCAACGGCGGCGCCGTGGACGTCAACCTGCTCGAGAGCCTGTTGGGCGTGCCTGTTGTCCCCATTAGCGCTGCCCGTAACGAGGGTATCGGCGAGCTGGTGGATCATGCCTTGCACGTGGCACGGTTCCGCGAGCGCCCCGGTCGCCTGGACTTCTGTGCGCCCGATGGCTCGGACGGCGGTGCACTGCATCGCTGCATCCACGGTATTGCCAACCTGATCGAGGACCATGCCGTGACGGCGCACATTCCGGTGCGTTTTGCGGCGACCAAGCTGGTTGAAGGCGACGAGCTGGTGACCGAGGCGCTTCACTTGGATCGCAATGAGCTCGACGCTATCGAGCACATCATTACCCAGATGGAGGGCGAAGCCGGCACCGACCGTCTGTCCGCGCTGGCCGATATGCGCTTTAGCTTTATCGGCGACGTGTGCGGGCGTTGCGTCGTCAAGCCGCACGAGAGCCGCGAGCACGTGCGCTCCGTCAAGATCGACCGCATCCTGACGGGTCGCTACACAGCCATTCCGGCGTTTCTGGTGATCATGGGCCTCGTCTTTTGGCTGACGTTTGGCGTGATCGGCGCGGCGTTGCAGGGACTCATGGAGGACGGCATCGCTGCCATCATCGCCTCGGCCGATGCGGGCCTCAAGGCGTTCGGCACCAACGACGTAGTGCGCTCGCTGGCTGTCGACGGCGTGCTTACGGGCGTGGGCAGCGTGCTGACCTTCCTGCCGATTATCGTCGTGCTCTTTTTGTTCCTTTCCATTCTGGAAGACTCCGGATACATGGCACGCGTGGCCTTTGTCATGGATAAGGTACTGCGTCGCTTTGGCCTTTCGGGCCGCAGCTTCGTCCCCATGCTCGTCGGTTTTGGCTGCACCGTGCCGGCTATCATGTCGACCCGTACGCTCCCATCCGAGCACGACCGCAAGATGACGGTCATGCTCACGCCGTTCATGAGCTGCTCGGCCAAGTTGCCGGTCTACGGTCTGCTGTGCGGGGCGTTTTTCCCACAGGCGACGGTTCCCGCCATGGTCTCGCTCTATCTGATTGGCATTGCGATCGGTTGCATCGCGGCTTTGGTGCTCAACCGCACGGCATTTAAGGGCGACCCGGTGCCGTTTATCATGGAGCTTCCCAATTACCGTCTGCCGAGCGTCAAGACGACGGTGATGCTGGCATGGGATAAGGCCAAGGACTTTATTACCAAGGCCTTTACCATTATCTTTGCCGCTACCGTGGTCATCTGGTTCCTTCAGACGTTCGACATTCGCTTTAATGTGGTCGCCGATCAGTCGCAAAGCCTGCTTGCGGGTCTCGGCAGCATCATCGCGCCGGCGCTGGCGCCGCTTGGGTTTGGCGATTGGCGAGCATCCACGGCGCTCGTCACCGGCCTTATCGCCAAGGAGAGTGTCATCTCGACCCTCACGGTGCTTTTGGGCGCGACCTCGCCCGCGGCACTGTCGACCATGTTTTCGCCGTTTACCGCTTACGTGTTCCTGGTCTTTACGCTGCTGTACCCGCCCTGCGTGGCGGCCATCGGTGCCGTCAAGAGCGAGCTGGGTGCGCGCTATGCCGTTGCCGTGTTCGCGTTTCAGGTGACGGTCGCCTGGATCGTGGCGTTTGTCGTGCATTCGGCGGGCATATTGTTGGGGTTGGCTTAGCTATTTATTGACGGCGCAACCCCTGTGTATTGAGTTGATTGCGGTCCCGCATCTGTACTGACGGATGCGGGGCCGTTGCTATATAATCGCCCACCGCCCAAGACAATCGGAGAGGTTTCCTACATGACCCAGGCAAGACAAGATGGCATCTCGCTCAAGCAGTGGCTCCCGCTTATCGGGCTCGCCTGCTGTTCGTTCGTGTTCAACACATCAGAGTTCATGCCCATCGGCCTTCTGACTGATATCGCCGCGTCGTTCTCGCTCACCGAGGCCCAGGCAGGCATCATGATCTCGGTCTATGCTTGGGGCGTCATGCTGCTGTCGCTGCCACTCATGGTGTTTGCCTCGCGCTTTGAGTTCAAGCGTATGCTGCTCGGCGTGCTCGCCGTGTTTTCTCTGGGTCAGTTCCTGTCCGCTGTGGCACCGACATATCCCATCCTGGTCTGTGCGCGCCTGGTGGTCGCTTGCGCACATGCCGTGTTCTGGTCGGTCGCCTCGATCATGGCTTCGCGCCTGGTCGACACCCGCCATGGGGCGCTCGCCATCAGCATAATCGCCACGGGCTCGTCCATCGCGCAGATTTTTGGCCTGCCGATCGGCCGCGCCATCGGGCTGGCCGTGGGCTGGCGCATGACATTCGCCGTGGTCGGTGCCTTCTCTGCCGCCGCGGTGGTGTACCAAGCCGCGGTGTTTCCGGCTATGCCGGCGGGTGAGCGCTTTACCGTCAAACAGCTGCCCGTGCTGCTCAAGAACCCGTTCCTGATCGCGCTCTACGCGGTCACGGTCTTTATGGCAACCGGCTATTATGCGGGTTACAGCTATATCGAGCCGTTCCTGGCGCAGGTCGCGCACGTCGACGCAAGCGCTATTACCATGACGCTGACGGCGTTCGGCTGCTCTGGTCTGCTCGGAAGCTGGCTGTTCGGCCGTCTGTTCGATGGGCATCGCTTCCCGTTCTTGGCTATCACGCTCTCCGGCGTGCCGGTGGCTCTGCTGCTCATGGGTCCGGTTGCACCGTCGCTCGTCGCCGTTCTCGCTGTTTGCGCGCTATGGGGCTGCTGCGCCACGGCCTTTAACGTGGCGTTTCAGGCCGAGCTCATCAAGTACACACCGGCGGATTCGTCGGCCGTCGCCATGTCGATCTTCTCGGGCCTGTTCAATCTGGGTATCGGCACGGGCACCGCAATCGGTGGCACCGTGGTTTCGGGTCCCGGTATCGCTTGGATTGGCTTCGCGGGCGGGGCGATTACCGTCGTGGGCGTCATCCTCGCCATCACGGTGCTGTTCCCGGCCATACGCCGCGCAAAGCCCGTCGCCTAATCACGTCCCCTCATCAGCTGCGGTGGAATAGCTCCTGTTTAAGGCCTCTGAAGGCCCAAGCAGGAATTATTTCACCGCAACTTATTTTGGGGGAGGGGATACGCGGCGGGCATACAATGGATGTCGTTGTGTTGAGCTTACCGGGAGGTTGCTATGTGGGCATACGAGACGACGTTCTATCAGATCTATCCGCTGGGCTTTTGCGGAGCTCCGCGCGAAAACGCCGCGCCCGTTGCCGAAGATGAGCTCGCCCAGGCTGCCAACGCAGCGCCCAACCCCGATGCGCCCATCATGAAGATCGCCCAATGGGCCGACTACCTGCAAGAGCTCGGCATCGGTGCTGTGCTCATTAACCCGCCGCTCGAATCCGACAGCCATGGCTACGACACGCGCAGCCTGCGCCATATCGACCGTCGCCTGGGTGGGGATGCCGATTTTGCCGCCGTGTGCGAGACGCTGCACGCCCATGGCATCCGCGTGGTGCTCGATGCGGTCTTCAACCATGTGGGCCGTGGCTTTTGGGCCTTCCGCGATGTGCAGGAGCGCAAGTGGGACTCGCCCTACAAGGATTGGTTCCACATCAGCTTTGACGGCGACTCCTGCTATGGCGATGGCTTTTGGTACGAGGGCTGGGAAGGCCATTTTGAGCTCGTGAAGCTCAACCTGCAAAACCCCGCCGTGGTCGATTACCTGCTCGAGTCCGTGCGCCGTTGGGCCGACGTCTTTGGCGTCGACGGCCTGCGCCTGGACGTTGCCTATATGCTCGACCGCGACTTTATGCGCCGCCTGCACGCCTTTGCCCGTGAGCTCAAGCCCGACTTTGTGCTGATCGGCGAGACGCTCCACGGCGACTACAACCAGATCGTCAACGACGAGATGCTCGACTCCTGCACCAACTACGAGTGCTACAAGGGCCTGTACTCCAGCTTTAACTCGGTCAATATGTTCGAGATCGCGCACTCGCTGCACCGCCAGTTTGGCGGTGACCCGTGGTGCATTTATCGCGGCAAGCATCTGCTGTCGTTTGTCGACAACCACGATGTGCCGCGCCTGGCGAGCATCCTTACCGACAAGTCCTGTCTGCGCCCCGCTTATGGCATGCTCTTTGGCATGTCGGGCATTCCGTGCGTCTACTATGGCAGCGAGTGGGGGATTCCTGGCGAAAAGGGCGGCCCCGATGGTGACTGGGCGCTGCGACCTGCGCTCGATGAGCCTGCGCCCAACGAGCTGACGGCCTTCATCAAGCAGCTCGCGCACCTGCGCTCAGCAGACGACGCGGCGGCCCGTGCCCTCAACTATGGTGCCTATCGCAACGTGGTGATTCAGAACAAGCAGCTGCTGTTCGAGCGCGCCTGCGACGACGCGACGGTGCTCGTGGCGGTCAATGCCGTGGGCGAGCCTTACACCTTTGGCGCCGGCGAGCTCAATGGGTCCTTTGTCGACCTGCTGGCCGACGGCGTGCCCACGGTCGAGCTGGCGGGCTCCCTTGAGCTTGCGCCCTACGAGGTGCGCTATCTGCTGAGGGCTTAGCTCGTGGCCGCGCCGGACGAGGGCTATCAACATATTGAGCATGGGTTTGAACCCGTGTTTGACGAGCACTCGCGCGTTTTGCTGCTGGGGTCGTTTCCCTCGGTGCTTTCGCGCGCCAATGCCTTTTATTACGGCAACCCTCAGAATCGCTTTTGGCGCGTGATGGCCGCGTGCCTCGGTGTGCCCGTGCCGCCCAACGAGGGAGACTTTTTGGCGAGCGGCGAGCCCGCGACGCTCGACGCCTCGATTGCTGCCAAGCGATCCATGCTGCTCAACGGCGGTGTGGCCCTGTGGGACGTGATCGAGAGCTGTGATATCAAGGGCTCAAGCGACGCGAGCATTCGCAACGTTGTGCCGGCACATATCGAGCGCATTACCGGCGCAGCTCCCATTGAGCAGGTGATATGCAACGGTGGTACAGCTGGCCGGCTCTACAAGCGCTATCTACAAGAACACACCGGGCTGCCCGCTATCGTCCTGCCCTCGACAAGTCCCGCCAATGCCGCCTGGCGTCTGGAGCTCCTTGTTGAGCGCTGGCGCGAGGCCGTTGACTGGGCCGCTCTCTAATTTAGATATTTGATTGAGCGTGGGCGCCGAGATGTTTGATGATGGTGCGCCAGATCGGCGCGGGCAGCGCGGGCTTGACGCGCACCATGCCGTCGGTATCGACGCTACCGGCATTGCCACCGCCAAACAGCTGCGCATGCTCAATGGAGCAGCCTATGCGCGCAGCGCCCACAAGCTTATCCATCGCTTCCGAAAATGGCCGACGCAAGAGCCCCATGCGCGGGGAGTGGCGAAGCGCTGCGATGCCGGCGCCGGTGCAGACGACAATGCCGCCGCACCATGGCAGGTCACGTAGAATACATGCCCGGTACAGGCGGTCGAGGACTTCGTCCGCCTGCTTGTTGTTTTTGGACAGGGTCTGGACGACGACATAGACTCGTGCCTCTGTATTCCCAAGGCGATCGAGTATCTGCTCGACAGCGATCATAGCCTCATCGTCAAATGCATCGTCAACAGCGAGCACCATACCATCGACTGCACCGGCATCATCCGCCTTCAAGTCGACTGGGCGGGGGAGTACAGTGCCGGAAAGCTGTGCATAGGCGGCGATGGCATCCTGCAGGTCCCAGAGCAAAAACTCAAGATCGGCACTCTCGGGAATACTGACAAACGCGATGTTATGCAGTGTTTTTGGTACATCGCCGCGCGCGGTCGTCTCCATGCCATCTCCTTTCCGGCTCGTTTCCGTTTAGGTTACACCGTCTGGTGGCGCCCCGCCGCGCTATCCTAGTGCAACCCTTACGAAAGGAACGCCATGCGTCTGTCCATGAATACCTCGCTTGCCACGCTTAAGCCCTCCGGCATCCGCCGAATCAACGCACTCGCCGCCCGGCACCCGGGATGCATTGCGCTCGCGCTTGGCGAGCCCGATTTTCCCACGCCCGATGTGATTAGCGCCGAGGTGGCCGCCGCGCTCGACCGCGGCGACACGCACTATCCGCCCAACAACGGTCGCCCCGCCCTGCGCGAGGCACTGTCCGAATATATGGGGGACGCGGGCCTTGCGTTTTCGGCCGACGAGGTCATCCTGACTGACGGCGCGACCGAGGCCCTGTCGGCAACATTCATGGCTATGCTCAACCCCGGCGACGAGGTCATTATCCCCACGCCCGCCTTTGGCCTGTACGAGAGCATCGTCGTGGCCAACCACGCCAAGGCGGTCTTCTTGGATACGGAGCCTGCGCAATTCCAGATTGACGAGGATGCGCTTCGCGCCTGTGTGACCCCGGCGACCAAGGCCATCGTCATCTGCTCGCCCAACAATCCCACGGGTTGCATCCTCGACACGGCATCGCTCGACGCCGTGTCGCGCGTGGCAGAGCAGGCGGGCATATACGTAGTCTGCGACGACGTATACAACCGTCTGGTCTATGTGGATGGCTACGAGCGCTTTGCCCAGCGCCACCCGGAGCTGCGCGACCAGACGGTGGTCATCGAGAGCTTCTCCAAGCCCTGGGCCATGACCGGCTGGCGCTTGGGCTGGCTCGCAGCGGCAGCCCCCGTCATCGCCGAGATCGCAAAGGCTCACCAATACTTAGTATCGAGTGCTGTCTCCTTCGAAATGGACGCCGCAGCCCGAGCCCTGACCGTCGACCCAACCCCCATGCTCAAAGTCTACCGAGCCCGCCGCGAACGCGTACTCGCAGCCTTAAACGCCATGGGCCTCGACGTAGTGGAACCGGCAGGCGCCTTCTACGCCTTCCCCAGCATCAAACAATTCGGCCTGACAAGCGAAGACTTCTGCATCAAAGCCATCAAAGAGGCCAACGTAGCCCTAGTCCCCGGAAACTGCTTCGGCACCGAAGGCCACATCCGCCTAAGCTACTGCGTCTCCGACAAAGACCTAGACGAAGGCCTCCACCGCCTATCCACCTTCGTTTCAACCCTGTAGCCCAACGGGACCCAACCCATCAGCCCACCGACTTAAGGCTTATGAGTGGGGGCGTCAGCCAACGGAAACCCTGGCTGCCCCAAAGTCACCACAGGTCGCGCCGCCAGAGGCCAGGCGCAAACTTTTCGTAGATTCCGCACGAGCCGAAGAGCACTTAATGTGCTCTTCGTGCGAGCCCAGGATCTGACCGAGCGAAAAGTTTGCGCCTGGCCTCTGGCGGCGCGACCGAGATGGTGGAATTGTGTGCAGCCAGGGTTTCCGTTGACCGACGCCGGGGTCCCCGCCATAATACTTTCGGTTCACGCACGAATCCGCTGCCAGAGACAGCCGGTGCAAACGGGCATCGCCCGCGAGCTTAATGGGACATCCCGCCAGCCGAGGTGGTCGAGTAGATATGTCTTCTCGCCCCCGTCGCTCATGCAGCGCGGGGGCTTTCTTTTTGGACATGCCCCCGTCACGTCCTTGTGGCGGACCGTGCCCGGAAAGAATTCGAGGAGGTGTAATTCATGCCCCAGCAGTACAAAATCGACAAGGTTGCAGAGATTGAGTCCCGTATCGCCGAGAACGCCGGTCTGTTCGTCGTCAACTACAACGGTCTGACGGTTAAGCAGGCTCAGGAGCTGCGTCATCAGCTTCGCGAGTGCGGCGCCGAGATGAAGGTCTACAAGAACAACCTGGTCAAGATCGCTCTCAAGAACCAGGAGCAGCCCGAGATCGACGAGATCCTCGCCGGCCCCGTCGCTTATGTGTTCTACGAGACCGAGCCGGTCGAGGCCGCTAAGGCCCTTAAGGACTTCTCCGCTAAGTCCAAGGGCGTCCTTGAGATCAAGGGCGGTATCTCCGACGGCAAGGCCGTTTCCGCCGATGATGTTAAGGCTATCGCCGAGCTGCCCACCAAGGATCAGCTTCTCGGCCAGATCGCCGGTCTCATCTCCGGTTTCGCTCGCGACATCGCTGTCTGCGTCAACGGCGTTTCCTCTGGTCTCGCTCGTTCGATCCAGCAGGTCTCCGAGCAGAAGGCAGCCTAGTTGCTGTTTTCACCCGCGGCGGCAACGCCGCACCCCTGGCGCATTCGCGCCGTGTTTTAACTGATCTCCGTGCATCCGCACGGAAACCGAAAGGACTTAGAAATGGCTAAGCTTACCACCGATGAGATCATCGATGCTCTTAAGGAAATGACCCTTCTCGAGGCTTCCGAGCTCGTCAAGGCTATCGAGGACACCTTCGGCGTTTCCGCCGCTGCTCCTGCTGCTGTTGTCGCCGCTCCCGCTGCTGGCGCTGCTGAGGCCGAGGAGAAGACCGAGTTTGACGTCGTGCTCGAGGGCTTCGGCGACAACAAGATCCAGGTCATCAAGGCCGTCCGTGAGCTCACCAACCTTGGCCTGAAGGAGGCCAAGGAGGTCGTCGAGGGCGCTCCCAAGGCTGTTCTCGAGGGTGCCAAGAAGGAGGACGCCGAGGCTGCCAAGGAGAAGCTCGAGGCTGCTGGCGCTGCTGTCACCCTCAAGTAATCAGGCTTTCTCGCCAGATTCCTTTGCAGACGGGGTTCGCATTGCGAGCCCCGTCTTTTTTATTTTTCGGTCCCTCGGCATCGGTTGCTCAAACTGCCATGTTCTGTGATTTGCGTCGTATCGGGTGCCCTGCCGTTGGGCAATAAAATTGCACCATTCGAGCAATAATTTGCGTTGACCTGCTGAAGAATTGTCTCTGCCTTGTAGCGACATATAGTTCCAGCGGTAAGATGCTTGGGTATCGCAATTTGGTCTGCGGCTGTGTGCCGCACGCATGGGGCGCTTTTGCGCCTGCGAAAGGATCTTTGAATAACATGAAGGCAATCATCCCCGCCGCCGGTCTTGGCACGCGTTTTCTGCCTGGCACCAAGTGCACGCCCAAAGAGATGCTGCCGGTGCTCGACAAGCCCGTCATTCAGTACGTCGTCGAGGAGGCGCTCGAGCCCGAGGAGGTCGACGATGCCATCATCGTTACTTCTCCCGGTAAGCCCGAGCTACTGAACTACTTCCAGCCTGATCGCTCGCTCGAGAACCTGCTGCGCGAGCGCGGCAAGAACGCCTATGCCGATGCTGTCGCCCACGCTGGCGGTATGCCGGTCGACTTCCGTTATCAGTACGAGCCCAAGGGCCTCGGCCATGCTATTCGCTCTGCTGCCGACGCCGTGGCAGGGGAGAACTTCCTGGTTCTTCTGGGCGACTACGTTGTGCCTAACCGCGATATCTGCGACAAGATGCTCGCCGTTTCCAAGGAGCACGGTGGCGCTTCGGTTATCGCCGTCGCTGCTTGCTCGCCCGAGGAAGTCAGCCGCTACGGCGTTATCGCCGGCGAGCGCGTCGGTTCGCTCGAGGGCGCCGAGGGCGTTGCCGATGCCGAGCCGGGCGCTGTCTGGCGCATCGGCGGTCTGGTCGAGAAGCCCGCTCCCGAGGCGGCTCCGTCCAACCTGTACATCGTCGGTCGCTACCTGCTGAGCCCGCTGGTCATGGACTTGCTGGCAGATCAGCAGGCCGGCAAGGGCGGCGAGATCCAGCTCACCGACGCCATGGCCCGTTCGCTCGACCGCGAGGCCATGTACGCCGTCGTCATCGACCCGCTGTCGGGCTACGACACCGGCACTCCCTCTGGTTGGATGGCCACTAACGCCCTCATGGCTGCAAACGACCCCCGCTTTGCCGATGCCTTCTGGGACGCCATCGACGAGCGCGGCGGATTGATGCGCAAGTAAGCCTTCGGGCACCGACATTTACGGGCGTGGACCTCGGTTCGCGCCCGTTTTTTATAAGAGCTGCGATTGCTAGCTCTCTGTTCACATAAAATATATGAACAGATGTTCGATAAACATACATCTACCTGCGTGTTTTCTGTCGAAAAACTTTGCTACTCCAAAAACTCAATCGCGTCAAGGCTTTTCTTGCCCAACGGTCGGTACCTGATAAACTATTAGGTTGCGATACCTGGCGAAGCTATGCCTCGCCAACCCACCGAGCATTTCCGTGAAGGAGGAAAAACCTGGTGACCTACGCATACACTGCCACTGAGCGCAAGCGCGTCAGCTTCGGGAAAATCCCGGAGGCCATGGAG
>USAX01000027.1 GCA_900552705.1 uncultured Collinsella sp.
CTGGCGAAGCTATGCCTCGCCAACCCACCGAGCATTTCCGTGAAGGAGGAAAAACCTGGTGACCTACGCATACACTGCCACTGAGCGCAAGCGCGTCAGCTTCGGGAAAATCCCGGAGGCCATGGAGCTCCCCAACCTTATCTCTGTTCAAAGGGAATCCTTTGAGCGTTTTAAGGATGAGGGCCTTCGTGAGGCGTTCAAGGAATCCAGCCCCATCCAGAGTCAGAACCATGTTCTCGAGGTTACCTTCGGCGAGCATCAGTTCGGCGACCCCGCGCACACCGTCGAGGAGTGCCGCGAGAAGGATATGACCTATCAGGCTCCGCTTCTGACCGACGTCCGTCTCACCAACAAGGAGACCGGCGAGATCAAGGAGCAGCTCGTCTTCATGGGCGACTTCCCCATGATGACCGATCAGGGCACCTTCATCATCAACGGTACCGAGCGTATCGTCGTCTCGCAGCTCGTCCGCTCCCCGGGCGTGTACTACAGCTCCGAGATGGATTCGGGCAAGCAGATCTACAAGGCCCAGATTATCCCGTCCCGCGGTGCCTGGCTTGAGTTTGAGGTCGACAAGCGCGACCAGCTCATGGTCTCCATCGACCGTAAGCGCAAGCAGAGCGCCACGATGTTCCTGCGCGCCCTTGGCATCGCCGTCACCAACGACGACATCATCGAGCTGCTCGGCAACTCCGATGTGATCAAGCGCACCCTGGAGCGCGACACCGCCCTCACTCGCGAGGACGCCCTCATCGAGATCTACCGTCGCCTGCGCCCGGGCGAGCCTCCCACCGTGGACGCTTCCCGCAGCCTGCTCGAGGGCCTGCTCTTTAACCCGCAGCGCTACGATTTGGCCCGCGTCGGTCGTTACAAGGTCAACAAGAAGCTCAACCTCACCACCGAGGAAGAGGTCACGGTGCTCACCGACGAGGATATCGTCGCGACGCTGCGCTACCTCCTGTCCCTCGCTGCCGGCGAGCAGGGCTTCAAGGTCGACGACATCGACCACTTCGGCAACCGCCGCATCCGCACCGTCGGCGAGCTCGTCGCCAACCAGTTCCGTATCGGCATGAGCCGTATGGAGCGCGTCGTCCGTGAGCGCATGAGCTCCCAGGACATCGACGAGATCACCCCGCAGTCGCTCATCAACATCCGCCCGATCGTGGCCTCCATCAAGGAGTTCTTCGGTTCCTCGCAGCTCTCGCAGTTCATGGACCAGGCGAACCCCCTGACCGGTCTGACCCACAAGCGCCGTCTGTCCGCACTCGGCCCTGGTGGTCTTGCCGGCCACAAGTCCGGCTCCAGCCGCCGCACCAACGTGCCGACGGCCGTCCGCGACGTTCACAACTCGCACTACAGCCGCATGTGCCCGATCGAGACCCCCGAAGGCCCCAACATCGGCCTGATCGGCTCGCTCGCCCTCTACGCCCGCGTCAACGAGTATGGCTTCATCGAGGCCCCGTTCCGTCGCGTCGAGAACGGCGTTGCCACCGACCAGATCGACTGGATGACCGCTGACGAGGAAGAGAAGCACGTCATCGCGCCGGCCAACACGCCGCTCGATCCCAAGACCAACGAGTTCATCACGACCGATGCCGAGGGCAAGATCGTCCGTCCGCACACCGTGATCGCCCGTACCCGCGACTTCGACGGCTCCTTCGGCGCTCCCGCCGACGTGCCCGTCGAGGACGTCGACTACATGGACGTCTCGCCGCGTCAGATGCTCTCCGTCGCAGCCACGCTGATTCCGTTCCTTGAGCACGACGACGCCAAGCGTACGCTGATGGGCGCCAACATGCAGCGTCAGGCCGTGCCGCTGGTTCACCCCGCCGCTCCCTATGTCGGTACCGGCATGGAGCGTCGCGCCGCTCTGGACTCCGGCGAGGTCACCCTGGCCAAGAACGCCGGCGAGGTCATCTTTGCCGACGCCGCCAAGATTATCGTCAAGCATGCCGGTGGCATGGACGAGTATCATCTGGCCAAGTACCAGCGCTCCAACCAGTCCACCTGCATCAACCACCGTCCGCTCGTTCGCGTCGGTGACACCGTTGAGCAGGGCGAGCCCCTGGCCGACGGTCCTTCGACCGATCATGGCGAGCTCGCACTGGGTCAGAACCTCACTGTGGCCTACATGCCGTGGGAAGGCTTTAACTACGAGGACGGTATCGTCGTGTCCGAGCGCCTGGTGGCCGAGGACCTGCTGACGACCATCAACATCACCCGTCACGAGATCGACGCCCGCGACACCAAGCTCGGCCCCGAGGAGATCACCCGCGAGATCCCGAACCTCTCCGAGGACATGCTTGCCAACCTCGACGAGGACGGCATCATCCGCATCGGCGCCGAGGTCGGCCCTGGCGACATCCTGGTCGGCAAGGTCACGCCTAAGGGCGAGAGCGCTCTGACCGCCGAGGAGCGCCTGCTGCGCGCCATCTTCGGTGCCAAGGCCCACGACGTCCGCGATACCTCCCTTAAGATGCCTCACGGCGCTTACGGCCGCGTCATCGATGTCGTCCGCTTTAGCCGCGAGAACGGCGACGACCTGGCCCCCGGCGTCAACGAGCAGGTGCGCGTCTACGTCGCCCAGCGTCGTAAGATCCAGCAGGGCGATAAGATCGCCGGCCGCCACGGCAACAAGGGTGTTATCTGTAACGTTCTGCCGGTCGAGGACATGCCCTACATGGCTGACGGTACCCCGATCGACGTTATCCTCAACCCGCTGGGCGTTCCTTCGCGTATGAACGTCGGCCAGCTGCTCGAGTGCCACCTTGGCTGGGCTGCTGCCTGCGGTTGGGATACCGAGCAGGCCGACTCCGACAAGTACGTCCCCGGTCCGTTCTTCACCGCCACGCCCGTCTTCGACGGCGCCAAGGAGGACGAGATCGCCGAGGTCATTCGTCGTGCCAACAAGAACATGCTCAACAAGGCCACCGCTGCCTTTGGCGATCACATGCGCCCCGAGTTCGTCACCCAGCTTGACGAGCGCGGCAAGACCCGTCTGTTCGACGGCCGCACCGGCGAGGAGTTCCGCGAGCCCATTACCGTGGGTACGTCCTACATCCTCAAGCTCGGCCACATGGTCGACGACAAGATCCACGCCCGTTCGACCGGCCCTTACAGCCTGGTTACCCAGCAGCCTCTGGGCGGCAAGGCCCAGTTCGGCGGCCAGCGCTTCGGCGAGATGGAAGTTTGGGCACTGTACGCTTACGGTGCTTCCAACGTCCTGCAGGAGATCCTGACCGTCAAGTCCGACGATACCGTGGGCCGCGTCAAGACCTACGAGTCCATCGTCAAGGGCGAGAACGTTCCTGTCCCGGGTATCCCCGAGTCCTTCAAGGTTCTCGTCAAGGAGATCCGCTCCCTCGCGCTGGACATCGAGCCCATGCACGATGCCGACGAGGACGCCTCCGCCCCTGTGACCGCCGAGGAGACCTCTGCTCTCGACGACCTGGCTGCGCTCGCCGGCGTTGACGCCGACGTCGAGGCCGAGGATGCCGAGACCGCCGAGGCACCCGAGGCTGTCGCCGCCACGACCACTGATAAGGAGTAGTTGACTGTGGCAGATTTCGAAGCTACTGATTTTGACTCGGTAAAGATCTCCCTTGCCTCCGCCGACCAGATCCGTTCCTGGTCGCACGGTGAGGTCAAGAAGCCGGAGACCATCAATTACCGTACCCTCAAGCCCGAGAAGGACGGCCTGTTCTGCGAGAAGATCTTCGGTCCCGCCAAGGACTGGGAGTGCTCCTGCGGCAAGTACAAGGGCATCCGCTTTAAGGGCATCGTCTGCGAGCGCTGCGGCGTCGAGGTCACCTCGGCCAAGGTGCGTCGCGACCGCATGGGCCACATCGAGCTCGCCGCTCCCGTGTCCCACATCTGGTACTTCAAGAGCCCCACGAGCTTCCCGATGAGCCGTATGCTCGACATCAAGTCCAAGGACCTCGAGAAGGTTCTGTACTTTGCCAGCTACATCATCACCGAGGTTGATTACGAGGCTCGCGAGGCCGACGCCGACGACCTGCGCGAGGAGCTCGCCGCCGATCTGGAAGAGATCGATGCCGAGTGCGCCCGCCAGATCGAGTCCCTCAAGGAGCAGGGCGACCCCGAGAACTTTGACGAGTTCTCCGACGAGGAGCCGCTGACCCCCGAGGAGATCGCCTCTGGCATCGTCGACATCGAGGAAGAGTGCAAGGACGAGAAGCAGCTCCGCACGGACGCCTTCAACGCCTTCATGAAGCTCACCGAGCGCGACCTCATCTCCGATGAGCCGCTGTTCCGCGAGATGACCCGTTACTACTCCATGTACTTCAAGGGTGGCATGGGTGCCGAGGCCGTCCGCGACCTGCTCGCTGCCATCGACCTCCCCTCCGAGGCCGAGAAGCTCAAGGCCATCATCGCCGACGAGGATTCCCAGAAGCAGAAGCGCGAGAAGGCCGTCAAGCGCCTTGAGGTCGTTGACGCCTTCCTGAAGGGTGGCAACAGCCCCGCGAACATGATCCTGGACGTCATCCCGGTCATTCCGCCCGATCTGCGCCCGATGGTCCAGCTCGACGGCGGCCGCTTCGCCGCGTCCGACCTCAACGACCTGTATCGTCGCGTGATCAACCGTAACAACCGACTCAAGCGCCTGCTCGACCTGGACGCCCCTGCGATCATCGTGAACAACGAGAAGCGCATGCTCCAGGAGTCCGTGGACGCCCTGTTCGACAACGGCCGTCGTGGTCGCCCGGTCTCTGGCCGTGGCGGTCGCCCGCTCAAGTCGCTCGCCGAGGCCCTCAAGGGCAAGCAGGGTCGTTTCCGTCAGAACCTGCTGGGCAAGCGTGTCGACTACTCCGGCCGTTCGGTTATCGTTACCGACCCCAAGCTGCTGCTGCACCAGTGCGGTCTGCCCAAGACCATGGCGCTGGAGCTCTTCAAGCCCTTCGTCATGAAGCGCCTGGTCGAGCTTGGCAAGGTCGAGAACATCAAGGGTGCCAAGCGCGCTATCGACCGCGGTGCCACCTTTGTGTGGGATATCCTCGAAGAGGTCATCGACGGCCGCGTCGTGCTGCTCAACCGCGCACCGACCCTGCACCGTCTGTCCATCCAGGCCTTTGAGCCGGTGCTGGTCGAGGGCAAGGCTATCCATCTGCACCCGCTGGTCTGCTCGCCCTTCAACGCCGACTTCGACGGCGACCAGATGTCTGTCCACGTGCCGCTGTCCAGCCAGGCTCAGGCCGAGGCTCGCGTGCTTATGCTCTCTGCGAACAACCTGCGCTCGCCGGCATCCGGCAAGCCGGTCAACATCCCCTCGCAGGACATGATCATCGGTGTGTACTACCTCACCCAGGTCCGCGACGGTCTGCCGGGCGAGAACCACGTGTTCGCCAGCTTCGACGACGCGCTGCACGCCTATGACTGCCGCTCCGAGGTCGACATGCAGGCCAAGATCCAGGTCCGCGTGTCCGCTGCCGACGCCAATGTCATCAACGAGGACGGCACCCGTATCTTCCGCGTCAAGAACGGCAAGAACGAGTTCGTCGACTACGACGTCACCGGCAACAAGACCGCGCGCTTCGAGACCTCTATCGGCCGCATCATCTTCAACCGCCAGTGCCTGCCCGAAGACTACGAGTTCATGAACTACAAGATGGTCAAGGGCGATGTGGCCAAGCTGGTTGCGGACTGCTGCGATCGTTACCCCGAGGCCAAGGTCGGCCCGATCCTCGACGCCATCAAGTACTCCGGCTTCCACTACGCTACCCGCGCCGGCCTCACCATCTCGGTGTGGGACGCTCTCATCCCTGCCGAGAAGCAGGAGCTGCTCGATCGCGCCCAGGCCAACGTCGACCAGATCAACGAGTACTTCGAGGAGGGCTTCATCAACGAGACGGAGCGCCACATCGAAGTCGTTAACGAGTGGACCGCTTGTACCGATAAGGTTGCAGCGCTCATGCTCGACTTGTTCGACGAGGAGAACCCGCTCTACATGATGGCCGACTCCGGCGCCCGTGGTTCTAAGACCCAGCTGCGTCAGCTCGGCGGCATGCGTGGCCTGATGGCAGACATGTCCGGCGAGACGATCGACCTTCCCATTAAGGCGAACTTCCGCGAGGGCCTGCTGCCGCTCGAGTACTTCATTTCGACCTACGGCGCCCGTAAGGGCCTGGTCGATACCGCATCCCACACCTCGGACTCTGGTTACCTGACCCGTCGTCTGGTCGACGTGGCCCAGGACGTCATCGTCCGCGAGGAGGACTGCGGTACGCACGAGGGCGTCACCTACAACCTCATCATCCCCGGCACCACCGACCTCAACACCGACCTCGTCGGCCGTTGCTTCATTGAGGACGTCGTGGCTCCCGATGGCACCGTGCTCTTTGAGCAGGACGGCTACATCGAGAAGGTCGCTGACATCCAGAAGATGGTCGATGCCGGCCTTAAGAAGGTCAAGCTTCGCGCGCTGCTCACCTGCCGCTCCAAGTACGGCGTGTGCCAGAAGTGCTACGGCTGGGATCTTTCCACCCGTCGTCCGGTCGCCATCGGTACCGCGGTCGGCATTATTGCCGCCCAGTCCATCGGCGAGCCCGGTACGCAGCTTACGATGCGTACCATTCACTCCGGCGGCGTCGCTGGCGTCGACGATATTACGCAGGGTCTGCCTACGGTCAGCCGTATGTTCGATATCGTCGGCAACGTCAACGAGAAGATCCTGGGTCGCGAGGCCGAGCTGGCTCCGTACTCCGGCCACCTCTCGATTAAGCCCGAGAAGTCCGAGTACGTGCTGACGCTCACCGACTCCGAGGATCACACCCGTGTCCTCGACGAGCGTCGCGTCCCCGCTTCGGTGCGCTTCATGCCCGAGATCGAGGACGGCTGCGAGGTTCGCGCCGGCGACCAGATCACCAAGGGCTTCGTTAACTTCCGCAACCTGCGCAAGCTGACCGACATCGAGTCGACGATGCACACCTTCGTCGAGAGCGTCAAGGACGTCTACACCAGCCAAGGCGTCGACCTGAACGACAAGCACATCGAGGTGCTCGCACGTCAGATGCTGCGTCGCGTTCAGATCACCAACCCCGGCGACTCCAAGTACCTGCTTGGTCAGTACGTCGACCGCTACGAGTTTGCCGACGAGGTCGAGCGCGTTGCCCGTCTGGGCGGTCAGGCTCCCGTGGCCGAGCCCGTCATCCTGGGTACGCTCAAGGTCGCGTCCAACATCGACTCCTGGCTGTCGAGCGCTTCGTTCATCCGTACCGCCGGCGTCCTTACCGAGGCTGCCATCGAGGGCAAGGTCGACCACCTGCTCGACCTTAAGTCCAACGTCATCGTCGGTAAGAAGATCCCGGCTGGTACCGGCCTCAAGCCGTACGCCAACGCCAAGCTGACGTATCGCACGGCCGACGGCTACGTGGACATCGACGGCCCGGCTTCGCCCAACGCCAAGTCGCTGCCCGAGTGGGCTCCTGTGGAGCTCAAGGACCTGGACGAGCAGCTCCCGCAGCAGCTCGACTGGGCCGGCTACGACGAGTTCGGTGGTGCTGACGGTTCGTTCACCCGCAACGGCCACACCATCTCCGCCGAGAAGGCTCGTCTGTACCTGTTCGACGACCTGGGCGTGTCGCAGCGCTGGACCAACAAGTTCAGCGAGGTTGGCATCGAGACGGTCGGCGACCTGGTTGGCAAGTCCGAGGAGGATCTGCTGCGCATCGATGGCATCGGCGCCAAGGCGATCGAGGAGCTCCGTGACGGCCTGGAGGCCCACGATCTGCTCTACATCCTCGAGAACAACGACGACGTTGCCGACGAGGAAGACCTCTCGCAGCTGCTGCAGATGGTCTTTAGCCCCGACGGTCCGGACGACATCCTGCTGGGCACCTCCGCCACGCCGACGCATCACGCCGACGCCGACGAGGAGCTCCTGGGCGCCCCGATCGACGACAAGAAGGCTCCCGCCAACGGTGCCATCAACGAGGACATGGCTTCCCTCGACGAGCTACTCAACCAGCTCGTAGACACCGACGACGCCGAAGAGGCCAAGGACAACGACGAGGAATAATTTCCTAGTACGTTAACCGCCCTTCCAAAGACCCGCTTCCCAACAGGGGAGCGGGTCTTTTTTGGTGAGGAGCGTTGCCCCGACGAGCACGTCGGATTCCCGGAACGGGCGGCCCGCTGTTAAAGTTTGTCGCGAGTTCCGCACGCAAAGGAAAGCACTTAATGTGCTTTCCGTCTTGTGCAGGACTGTAGAGCAGCAAACTTAAACAGCGGGCCGCCCGTTCCGGGAATCCGCCCCCGCGCACAGAAGGGGATTCCTTTTGCCAATAAGGGACAGGTTTATTTTGGTCGGTTTTTCATGCTTGAATTTGAAACATTTCGCCCGACAAGAGCGTATCTATGGTGAGGGCCTCATCGAGAACCATTAATGTCACCGGGAGGTGATTATGGAAGAACAAGCTTTTAGACAGGCGGTCGAAGACCACCGGGATGTCGTGTTTCGGATCGCATTGACGTATCTGCGTGATCGCGCTGACGCCGACGATGTCGCTCAAGACGTCTTTCTTAAGTTGCTCAAAAGCGACGCGCAATTTGAAAACTGGGAGCATCTTCGTCGATGGCTTATCCGGGTCACGATCAATGAATGTAAATCTCTCTTTCGAAAGCCGTGGAGGCGCGTGGAGGATATTGAGATTCTGGCCGATTCGCTTTCGACGGCGCAGGAGGAGACCAAGGCGGTCCTGTCAGACGTTATGCGACTTCCGGAGCGATTCCGTATTCCTATCGTGCTCTATTACTATCTGGGCTTCTCGACTTCAGAAATTGCCGAGTTACTGCATGTGCCAGCCGCGACCGTTCGAACGCGTTTAGCTCGCGGCAGATCGAAGCTCAAGTTCATCCTAGAGGAGGGCGACCGTGAAATCCAACCAGATCAAGCAGGCCTTCGAGTCCGTCCAAGCCGATAGCGATCTTGCTGACCGTGTTCTTTATGCCGCTGCTGGCGAGCCGCTTCGCCGAAAGGGTCACGCGAAGCCTCTGTATGTTGCCGTAATCGGATGTCTTGCCGGAGTGCTGGCGACCGGAGGGGTCGCCTACGCTGTTGTCAATTCCAGTTATTTTGCCTCTGCCTGGGGAAACCATGGCAACGGAGAGTCCGTTACCTGGACAAATGGCGGCTCGTCGGGGACGAAATATACCTACACCAGAGAGTTTGGTGATGGTATCGCGCCCCAAAGCCTGGAGGGTGCAGTCCAGAAGGTCAATCTGTCCGTCGAGGGCAACGGCTATACGCTCGACATTCATGAGATGGCAATCGACGAGAACGGTTGCGGTGCTGTGACGTTTACATTGTCCAATCCGAATGGCGTTAACTACTACAAGCCGGCGGCAGAGCTTGGCGAACTTGTTCTCTATGGTGAAGAAGAAGGGGGCGTCAGTACACCCAGCATGAACTTCGGCGAGGAATGGGCTGATACACGCTGCACCATTGATAAAGACACATCAAGCGACACGGTCATTAACGGCACGATGTACTTTGCATCTTGGAATCGCGATCGAGATTTACGACATGCGGTCACCTGGAATATCAGTTGGACGGAGGGCAAAGGTGAGGATGCGAAGGTGATCGAGGTATCGACGCCAGAGTTTAACGTCGGAGCGCACGTCGATACAAAAGAACTCCGCTCCGATGACTCGCCTCTCGAGATCAGTCCGTTTTCCATCCAGACGCACATCGATGATCTGGGCTATGAAGCAGTTGATCATAAACTGACCGTCACCTACAAGGATGGGTCAGAGCAGATTATCGAAGATGACGACGCAGGGGCGTACAATTTCTATGTTTCGATGGGACGCAATAGCGGAGAGAACATTTGGGTGCCAACGAAGTTGATTGATGTCGACCAAGTGGTTTCAGTAACGCTCGAAGGCACACGCTGCACTTCAACAGGGGGCGCCGAAACGTCGGAACCCTTTACCATCGTCTATTCGTAAGATTTGGGGCCGCTTTCTACTAGGGGAAGCGGCCTTCTTTGCGGTAAATGGGCGGTTAGACCGCACGATATTCGCCTGCATTCCTGAAGTATGCGGCAAAATCTTGATGGGTCGACCACACCGTATATGCTCAAGCGCTCTACCTGCGGGTTTATTATCGCAAAACCCCGGTGCGCTCGGCGGGTCCAGAATTTGCCGCATACTTCCGAAAGCGCCGCCGATTTCCATGCGACAGGTGAGAGCAGATCACCGTTGGAGCGCGACGTTTCCCCAGATAAAACCGACCAAAATAAACCTGTCCCTTTTTGGCAGGTAACGTTGCCCCGACGAGCACGTCGGATCCCCGGCCCGGGCGGCACAGGGGTTAAGTTTGTCGCGAGTTCCGCACGAGCCGGAGGCCACTTAATGTGGCCTCCGTGCGAGCCAGGACTGTAGAGCAGCAAACTTAACCCCTGTGCCGCCCGGGCCGGGGATCCGCCCCCGCGCACAGGAGGGGATTCCTTTTGTGTAGGCTTTGCGGAAATGTGCCAATTTTGGGATACGCCCGGCGGCGTGGTCTGTTGACGGCACAGCTAACGGCACGTATCCTATCGAACTGCGTGTTTCGTAGGGGGATGCTGACCCCTCGATTCAAGCCGTTGCACTTTACAGAGAGCTGGAATCATTCGAGAAGGAGTACGCTTTGCCTACTATTAACCAGCTGGTTCGCCAGGGCCGTCGTTCCGTGCCCAAGAAGTCCAAGAACGCTGCTCTGCAGCACAACTCCCAGAAGCGCGGCGTGTGCACCCGCGTCTTCACCACGAGCCCCAAGAAGCCGAACTCGGCTCTTCGTAAGGTTGCCCGTGTTCGCCTTGTCAACGGCATCGAAGTTACTGCTTACATCCCGGGTGAGGGCCACAACCTGCAGGAGCACTCCATCGTGCTCGTCCGCGGCGGTCGTGTCCGTGACCTCCCTGGTGTCCGTTATCACGTCATCCGTGGCGCCTACGACGCTGCTCCGGTCCAGAACCGTATGCAGGCCCGTTCCAAGTACGGTGCTAAGCGCCCCAAGGCTAAATAAGCCAGATAACGTTTTGATACTTTCGCCGTGTGCCGCCTAAGCGCCGCACGGTAGACACTTAAGGAGATTTCACATGCCGCGTCGTGCAGCAGCTAATCGTCGTGAGGTTCAGCCTGACGCCGTTTACAACAACCGCCTGGTGACTCAGCTCATCAACAAGGTCCTTCTTGACGGCAAGAAGGCCACCGCTGAGCGCATCGTTTACACCGCTTTCGAGATCGTTGCCGAGAAGTCCGAGGGTGGCGACGCTCTCGCTACCTTCAAGAAGGCTATGGACAACGTCAAGCCCACGCTCGAGGTTAAGCCCAAGCGTGTCGGTGGCGCTACCTATCAGGTCCCGATGGAGGTCAACTCCCGTCGTTCCACCGCTCTGGGTATCCGTTGGATCGTCAACTTCTCCCGCGCTCGCAAGGAGAAGACCATGGCCGAGCGTCTCGCCAACGAGATCCTCGACGCCTCCAACGGCCTGGGCGCTTCCGTCAAGAAGCGTGAGGACGTCTTCAAGATGGCCGAGGCCAACCGCGCGTTCTCTCACTATCGTTGGTAAGTTAAGGTAAGGAACTAACATGGCTAAGCCTAGGTACAAGCTTTCCGATACCCGTAACATCGGCATCATGGCCCACATCGATGCCGGTAAGACCACCACGACCGAGCGTATTCTTTACTACACCGGTAAGACCCACAAGATCGGTGAGGTCCATGAGGGCGCTGCCACCATGGACTGGATGGTTCAGGAGCAGGAGCGCGGCGTAACCATTACCTCCGCTGCTACCACCTGCTTCTGGAACAAGGACGGTAAGGACTACCGCATCCAGATCATCGACACCCCGGGCCACGTTGACTTCACCGCCGAGGTCGAGCGCTGCCTGCGCGTCCTCGATGGCGCTGTCGCCGTCTTCGACGCCGTTGCCGGCGTCCAGCCCCAGTCTGAGACCGTTTGGCGTCAGGCTTCTACCTTCAACGTCCCCCGCATCGCCTTCATCAACAAGTATGACCGCGTGGGCGCTGACTTCTTCAACGCTATCGAGACCATGAAGGATCGTCTCGACGCCAACGCCGTGGCCGCTCAGGTCCCGATGGGCGCCGAGGACAACTTCTGGGGCGTCATCGACCTCGTTACCATGACTGCATGGGACTTCAAGGCCGACGAGAAGGGCATGACCTACCCCGAGCCGATGGACGAGATCCCGGCTGAGTTTGCCGACATCGCTGCCACCAAGCGCGAGGAGCTCCTCGACGCTGCTGCCAGCTTTGACGACGAGCTCATGGAGAAGATCCTCATGGAGGAGGACTTCACCGTCGAGGAGCTCAAGGCTGCTCTGCGCAAGGGCGTTCTGGCCAACGAGCTCAACCTCGTCTTCGTGGGCTCCGCCTACAAGAACAAGGGCGTTCAGGAGCTGCTCGACGCTGTCGTCGACTACCTGCCCAGCCCGCTCGACGTTGAGGCCGTCACCGGTACCGATCCGGACACCGGCGAGGAGATCCAGCGTCATCCTTCCTTCGACGAGCCCTTCTCCGGCCTGGTCTTCAAGATCATGACCGACCCGTTCGTCGGTAAGCTCACCTACGTCCGCGTTTACTCCGGCCGCGCCGAGTCCGGCTCCTACGTTGTCAACGCTTCCAACGGTCAGCGCGAGCGCCTCGGCCGCATCCTCGAGATGAATGCCGCCGAGCGTATCGACCGTGACGACGCTGCCGCCGGCGACATCGTCGCTTGCGTCGGCTTCAAGAACTCCACCACCGGTGACACCCTGTGCGCCGAGGGCAAGGAGATCGTCCTCGAGAAGATTGAGTTCGCTAAGCCCGTTATTGACGTTGCCATCGAGCCCAAGACCAAGGCCGAGCAGGACAAGATGTCCCTGGCTCTGACCAAGCTCGCCGAGGAGGACCCGACCTTCCAGGTGTCCACCAACCACGAGACCGGCCAGACCATCATCGCCGGCATGGGCGAGCTGCACCTCGAGATCATCGTCGACCGTCTGCTCCGCGAGTTCAAGGTTGACGCTAACGTCGGTAAGCCCCAGGTTGCCTACCGCGAGACCGCCGGTCACGACGTCGAGAAGGCTGAGGGCAAGTTCGTCCGTCAGTCCGGCGGTCGCGGTCAGTACGGCCACGCCGTCATCAAGCTCGAGAAGATGGAGGAGGGCTTCGGCTACGAGTTCGTCAACGCTATCGTCGGCGGCGTCGTGCCCAAGGAGTACATCCCGTCCATCGACAAGGGCATCCAGGAGGCCCTGAACACCGGTGTTATCGCCGGCTTCCCGGTCCTCGACGTTAAGGTCACCCTGTTCGACGGTTCTTACCACGAGGTCGACTCCTCCGAGGCCGCCTTCAAGATCGCCGGTTCCATGGCTATCAAGGACGCTCTCAAGAAGTCCGATCCGCAGCTGCTCGAGCCGATCATGGCTGTCGAGGTCGAGACCCCCGAGCAGTACATGGGCGACGTTATGGGCAACCTCTCCGGTCGCCGCGGCAAGATCGAGGGCATGGAGGATCGCAAGAACAGCAAGCTCATCCGTGCCAAGGTGCCGCTGGGCGAGATGTTCGGTTACGCTACCGACCTTCGCTCCCAGACCCAGGGCCGTGCATCCTACACGATGCAGTTCGACTCTTATGAGCCCGCGCCCAAGTCCATCGTGGACGAGGTCATGAGCAAGAACGCCTAAGTTCGAGCTCCCTGTTACGTAATCCGCGAGAACATCTCTCGCACTCTTTGGAGGTTTAAGTTGGCTACCCAGAAGATCCGCATTCGCCTCAAGGGCTATGATCACGAGGTCGTCGATCAGTCCGCGAAGCTCATCGTCGAGACCGCTCAGAAGACCGGTGCTCGCGTTTCCGGTCCTGTCCCCCTGCCCACCGAGCGCAACCTGTACACGGTTATCCGCTCGCCGCACGTGAACAAGGACTCCCGTGAGCAGTTCGAGATGCGCACCCACAAGCGCCTCATCGACATCCTCGACCCCACCTCGGGCACCGTTGATTCGCTTATGCGTCTCGACCTCCCCGCTGGCGTCGACATCGACATTAAGCTCTAAGCGATATTCCTCATGGCTTAAAGGGCCCCGCTGCCATTACGGTAGCGGGGCTCTTTTGTTTTGCATGATGGGTTTGGATCGCCGGGTAAGGCTGCCGAGCGGCTGGCTGTGGCGACCTACTCACTCAAGGGGCGCAATGACGCTTCCTCAAAATGGAAGAATCGCAAGCCGTCTTCTGTTTCGATGCACGCACGACCAAAGCCATCGACCGTTTTAAAGATGCCTCGCGCCAGTTCGTCTCCAGCGGGGGAGCGGGCGATAACGTGCTCCCCGATCCAATTGAGGTGAGCGACATATTCGCCGTGGACGGGCGCGAGCGGTCCGGTGTTTTCTTCCATGGCGTTGAGGCGTTCTGCCCAGGCATCTACAGCGTCTATAACTGCGTGATAGACCTCATCGAGGAGCATGTCGACAGCAGGAACGTTCTCGTTAAGGTCCGAGAGACCGATTGCCGGCAGGCCGCCATCGGGCATCTCTTGGGGCGCATAGTTCACATTGACACCAATGCCGCAGACGGCGAAAGGTTTGCCTTCGTTATCGCGTGCGGCCTCGACCAGAATGCCGCCGAGTTTGCGTCCACGCGCGACCAGGTCGTTGGGCCATTTGAGGCCAATCTCGTTTGCAAGACCCTGTTTTTCGAGCGCCTCGAGCACCGCTAGGCCGCTGACGGCAGCAAGACCAGAGTACTTCGCAGGATTAACGCATGGACGCAGGACAATCGAAAGCAATAGGTTGCCGGCGGTTGAATCCCACTTGTGGCCGCGCCGGCCGCGTCCTGCTGTCTGAGCCCGGGCGGCAAGTCCTGTGCCGTGCGGCGCTCCCTGTTTTCCTGCTTCGAGCAGGTCATCGTTGGTCGATCCGGTTACGTCGACTATCGTTAATTTGGCATCCATAACGGCTGCTACCTCCTTAATGAATAAGTGAATAACGCAATGGTGTCGAGAGATAGACACAATGTGAAGCCTGTGTCGCATTTGGGCAATTTAATGTTAACACGTCAACAACGACTGAAATGCGCTATCCTCTCTTGGTCGATGTAAGCACGTCAACAACTCAAAGGAGGTTAGTGATGGGTTACACGATTCTTGGAACGGGCTCGGCGCTTCCTAAGCGCAGTGTTTCCAATGACGAGCTGTCCGAGTTCCTCGATACCTCGGATGAGTGGATTTTTACCCGCACAGGTATCAAGAGCCGCCACGTCTGCACCACCGAGTCACTTGATGACCTTGCCGTAGCGGCGAGCGAGCGGGCACTCCAGGTGTCCGGAATCGACGCGAGCCAGTTGGATTTGATCGTCTGCTCGACGACGACGGGTGACCATCTTGTTCCCGCTGAGGCGTGTGCCGTTGCTGAGCGACTAGGCGCGACGTGCCCTGCCTTCGATGTCTCGGCGGCCTGCGCCGGCTTCGTATTTGCGCTCGATGTTGCCGAGGGCTATATCGCCCGAGGACGAGCCAAGCATGTGCTTGTCGTTGCTGCCGAGCAGATGACGCGCGCGCTCGACTGGACCGACCGCGCCACCTGCGTGCTCTTTGGCGATGGGGCAGGCGCCGCGGTGATTGAGGCCGGGGGAGACAGCCCCCTTGCCGTTGAGCTTTCGACGGCGCCCGACGTCGAGACGTTGTGCGTTCCCGGTCTGGTCGGCACCTCGCCGTTTAAGGCCTCCGCAGATAGCGAGAGCGTGCTGTCCATGAATGGCCGCCGCGTGTTCAAGTTCGGCGTCAACGCGATTTGTGACACGGTTCATAAGCTTGCGAGCGATGCGGGCATTTCGGTCGAGGACATCGACCATTTTGTATTCCATCAGGCTAACGAACGAATCCTGGGTCAGGCGGTCAAGCGCCTCGGTGTGCCAGACAAGCGCGTGGTTCGAACGCTGCGCGAGACCGGCAACATTTCGAGCGCATGCATTCCGCTTGCCCTCGACCGGCTGGCAAACGCCGGTGCACTTCACACGGGCGACACCATCGCCCTCGTTGGATTTGGCGCCGGTCTGGATATAGGTGGCTATCTACTTCGTTGGAAGTAGTCGCACATAGGAAATAAAAACGCCCCTAGGGCACAAACAAAGGAGAACTACCATGGCAGATCAGAAGACCTTCGAGCGCGTTTGCGATGTTATCCGCGAGACCGCCGGTCTTGACGACGTCGAGATGAAGCCCGAGTCCACGCTCGAGGAGATTGGTCTCGACAGTCTGGGCACCGTCGAGATCCTCGTCGCCGTTGAGGACGAGTTTGGCATCCAGCTCGATACCGAGGAGAACCCCAAGACGGTCGGCGAGTTCGCCGATACGGTCGAGGCGGCATTGGAGAAGTAGAGATGCTCAAGACTCCTCTCTGCGATCTGCTCGGCATCGAAAAGCCCGTGTTCCAGGGCGGTATGGCCTGGATCGCCGACGCCTCGCTGGCGTCCGCAGTGTCCGAGGCGGGCGGCTTAGGGATTATCGCGGCCATGAACGCCGACGCCAACTGGCTGCGCGACCAGATTCATGAGCTGCGCGCCAGGACGGATAAGCCCTTTGGCGTCAACGTCATGCTCATGAGCCCGTTTGCCGACGAGGTCGCGCGGGTCGTGATTGACGAGCGGGTGCCGGTCGTCGTGACGGGTGCCGGCAATCCCACCAAGTACATGAAGGCGTGGAACGAGGCGGGCATCAAGGTCATCCCGGTCGTTGCCTCGGTGGCGCTGGCGCGCCTCGTGGCGCGTCGTGGAGCCACTGCCGTGGTTGCCGAGGGTACCGAATCAGGCGGCCATATTGGCGAGACCTCGACGATGGCACTGGTGCCGCAGGTTGTCGATGTGGTCGATATTCCCGTGGTTGCGGCTGGCGGTATCGCCGATGGCCGCGGCGTGGCGGCCGCCTTTATGCTGGGCGCCGCCGGCGTGCAGGTGGGTACGCGCTTTCTGATCGCAGATGAGTGCACCGTATCGGAGCAGTACAAGGAGATGGTCCTGAAGGCCAACGACACCTCGACGCGTGCGACCGGCCGCTCGACGGGACACCCGGTGCGTGCCCTCAAGAGCCCCTTCAC
>USAX01000028.1 GCA_900552705.1 uncultured Collinsella sp.
TTGACATCGTCTTCCGCGCTGCCTTTGGCTTCTGCTTTGCCCAAGGCGTCATCCAAGTGTTCCAGCCCCTGTTCACCGCTGCCGACGGCTACATCGGCCTCGCTGTAATCTACGGCGCCATGAGCCTCTTCTGGTTCGTGGGCGTCCACGGCCCCTCGATCGTCGAGCCCGCCATCGCCGCCGCCCTCGTTGCCAACATGACCGACAACCTGGCTGCGTTCCAGGCCGGCCAGCACGCTTCCGCTGTCCTGACCCAGGGTGCCCAGTACTTCGTCGTCTGCATGGGCGGCACCGGTGCCACGCTCGTCCTGGTCTTCATGTTCTGCTTCCTGGCCAAGTCTCAGGAGATGCGCGCCGTCGGTAAGGCCGCCATCGTCCCGGTCTGCTTTGCTGTCAACGAGCCGCTGCTGTTCGCCGCACCCATCGTGCTCAACCCCGTCTTCTTTGTCCCGTTTGTCTTTGCCCCGATCGCCAACATCTGGATCCTCAAGATCTTTATCGACTTCTTGGGCATGAACGGCTTTATGTACACCCTGCCCTGGACCGTTCCCGGCCCCATCGGCACCATCATGGGCTTGGGCTTCCAGCCGCTCGCCTTTGTGATGCTCGCCCTCATCTTGGTCGTCGACTTCGTCCTGTACTACCCGTTCTTCCGTGCCTATGACGCCCAGAAGTGCGCCGAGGAGGCCGAGATCTCCCAGGAGGAGCTCACCGCCAAGAACGCCGAGAAGGCCGCCAAGCTCAACGACGCCTTCCAGGGCAAGGCCGATGCCAAGAGCGTTGCCGCCGGCGCCGCAGCCGAGGCCGTGAAGGCCGACGCCCTTGCCGCTTCTGCAGCACCCGCTGCCGAGGCAACGACCGCCAGCGACCTCAACGGCAAGCGCGTGCTCGTGCTCTGCCAGGGTGGCGGAACCTCGGGTCTGCTCGCCAACGCGCTGGCCAAGGCTGCCAAGGAGCGCGGCATCAATCTGGAGACCGCTGCCGAAGCCTATGGCAACCACGTCGACATGCTCCCCGACTTTGACCTGGTCGTCCTGGCCCCGCAGGCAGCCAGCTACCTGGCCGACCTGCAGAAAGACTGCGAGCGTGTGGGCAACAAGTGCGTCGCCTGCCGCGGTAAGCAGTACATCGAGCTCTCCCAGAACGGCGACAAGTCTCTCGCCTTCGTAAGTGAGCAACTCTCGAAGTAAGTAACGCTCAGTGCCAGCCGACCATCAACAGCCGGCTGGCACTTCGATTTAGACGATTGGATATTTCATCATGTCCGTTAACCCCGCCAGCGTCACCAACCCGCCCGCGCAGTTTCCCGAGGACTTTGTCTTTGGCGGCGCCACCGCTGCCTACCAGGTAGAGGGCGAGACCCGCACTCACGGTAAGGGCAAGGTTGCCTGGGACGACTTTCTGGAGGCCCAGGGGCGCTTTTCCCCCGATCCCGCTTCGGACTTCTACAACCAGTACCCCGTCGATTTGGAGCTGTGCGAGGAGTTCGGCATCAACGGCATCCGCCTCTCCATCGCCTGGAGCCGCATCTTCCCCAACGGCACCGGCGAGATCAACCCCGAGGGTGTCCGGTTCTACCATGATCTCTTTGCCGAGTGCCACAAGCACCACGTCGAGCCGTTTGTCACGCTGCATCACTTTGACACGCCGCTGCCCCTCTTTGAGAAGGGCGACTTCCTCAACCGCGAGACCATCGACGCCTTTGTGGACTTTGCCACCTTCTGCTTTAAGGAGTACGCCGACCAGGTGACCTACTGGTTCACCTTTAACGAGATTTGGGCCGATGCCTCCAACACCTACATCGAGGGCACCTTCCCCGGTGGCGTCAAGGCGCATCTTGCCGAGGCCTTCCAGTGCGAGCACAACATGATGCTCGCCCACGCCAAGGCCGTGCTGGCTTTCCACAACGGCGGCTTTAAAGGCAAGATCGGCGTCATCCAGTCGCTGGAGTTTAAGTACCCACTCAACGAGAACGACCCCGCCGACATCAAGGCCGCCAATAACGAGCATGTGCTGCAGAACCAGTTTTTGCTCGACGCCACCTTCCGCGGGGACTACGCGCCCGACACCCTCGAGTGCGCCAACCGCCTGGCCGCCATCTCGGGCGGCACCATCGAGATCCTGGACGAGGATCTGGAAATCATGCGCGAGGCTGCGCTCTACAACGATTACCTGGGTGTCAACAACTACCAGTGCCGCTTTTTGAAGGCTTACGATGGCGAGAACGACCTGCACCACAACGGTACGGGCGAGAAGGGCACCGGTCGCTGGCGCGTCAAGGGCATTGGCGAGCATGTGAACAAGCCCGGCATCCCCACCACCGACTGGGACTGGATCATCTATCCCGAGGGTCTGTTCGATCTGCTCGTCTACATTAAGCAGCGCTACCCCAACTACAAGCAGATCTTCATCACCGAGAACGGCATGGGCTACAAGGACCCCTACAAGGACGGTTTTGTGGACGACCAGCCGCGCATCGACTACATCGAGCAGCACCTGCGTTGGCTGCTCAAGGCTATGGAGGTGGGCGTCAACGTGGGCGGCTACTTCCTGTGGAGCCTGCAGGACCAGTTCTCCTGGACAAATGGCTATAACAAGCGTTACGGCTTCTTCTACGTTGACTTTGAAACCCAGAAGCGCACGCCCAAGGCAAGCGCCTACTGGTACAAGCACGTGGCGCAGACCCGTCGTCTGGACTAGTGGCTTGCGGCGAGCAAAATTGCTCCGCTCACATATCCTGTCCCCCATTTCTCAGCCGGGGGCGGCACGTCACACGGCGCGCCGCCCCCGGTCTTTTTGTTTTTGGGCTGGTCAGGAGCCGTTTGTCTCGATCTGTAACATCTAGCCGAGCTTTCCAGTCCTAACTGTTACAGATCGAGATAAACAGGGCGGGCCGGACCGAATTGTCTAAATCTGTAACACTAAAACCGGTTTTGGGCGTCTAGTTGTTACAGATCGAGATGAATGCACGGGGCAGTTCCCTCAATCTAAATCTGTAACAACTAGCGGGTTATTTCGCTCCTACCCGTTACAGATCGAGACAAACGGAATAGGCCGAGCCGAAAAATCTCGATCTGTAACATCTGACAGGGATTTTCGGTCCTAGCTGTTACAGATTAAGATGAACGAGCCGAGCACGTCTACGCCCGCAGGTCCTTTACGCTGGAACGCTCGACCAGCACGCCCGAAACGAGCGTACGGCTTCTGGAACTCGGGGCTTCCAAGCCCGCAACAACCTCGTTGAGTGCGCGGATGCCCAGTTCGCGGTGACGGAACTTTACCGACGTCAAAATCGAGTTGGGCATCGTCTTGTAAAGCTCGTCATCAAAGCCAATCACGGACACATCGTCGGGCACGTTCAGCCCCTTGTCGCGCAAGGCCATCATCACGCCGTTTGCCATACAGTCGTTAGCAGCGAGGACCGCCGTGCAATCGGGTTTATCGGCAAGCACAAGGCCCGCGGCATAGCCACTATCCGCATTCCAATCGCCTTGCAGAGGCTCGGGCGGCTCAATGCCACGCGCCTCGAGTGCCGCACGCCAACCTTTCATACGACACTGGCTCGACAGCGACTCTTTCTTACCAGAGACGAAGTACACGTTCTTGTGCCCGCGATTCAAGAAGTACTCGCACGCCATGCGCGCACCACCCTCTTGATCGTCACTGACGGTAGAGCAGGTAGGATGCTCCATCGGCGTGATAATCACCGTCTTGAGGTCCTTCGGTGCCTCAAACGTATCGAAATCATCGACCATCTGACGCAGGTTGAAAATCATGCCGTCGACGGGAAGCTGCGACATCCTACGCGCCGCTTCGACAAGGGTCATCTTCTCCCCCGCCCGCTTTTTGATCATCGTGAGCGCAAAGCCTCGCTCTTCGGCGGCATCGGCGATACCGTCGATCATGTCCACGGCGCCGCCCGACAAGTGGAACATCACCACGCCGATGCACCCGTAACGGCCCAACTTGAGTGAACGCGCGGCAAAGTTCGCCCGGAACCCAAGCTCCTCCATGGCCGCATGGACCCTATCGCGCGTCGACTCACGCACGCTATCAGGCTCGTTGATCACGCGCGACACCGTCTTGAGAGAAACGCCCGCGGCAACTGCCACATCATTCATTGAGACATTTTTCTTGTCCATCGTTGCCACTACTTCTCCAGTCGGTTTTGCATCGCTTGTTTTTTGTGTTCTAGCATACACTACCTGCCCGACTGACAAATCAGCCGTTTATCGGACAATATCGACCGTTCACCCGTAAATCCTTGTTGCTCTTCCAAAAATGTCTTACGTTGTCATTAACGAAATGACAACGTTGTCATTTCGCAATGCCTTCCTTAAGCAGGAAGGTTTCCGGGCAGTCCTGACCATCCATCGACGACCAGTTCCATCCACATGCATCGCGCATCGAGCAGCAAAGGAGCTCTATGGACGCCATCGTAAAGATGCTCGAAAAGCATCAACCGTTCTTTGAGAAGATCTCGAGGAACATCTACCTCCAGGCCATTAAGGACGGATTCCTTGGGTGCATGCCCATCGTCCTCACCTCTTCGATCTTCCTACTGATTGCCACCCTTCCTGGCGTAGTTGGCATCACGCTGCCCCAGCCGCTCATCGACTGGTGCAACAAGCTGTACAACTTCACCATGGGCGTCATGGGCATCATGGTTGCCGGCACCACCGCCAAGAACTTTACGGCTTCCATGAACCGTCGCATGCCCGCCGGCAAGGTGCTCAACGACGGCTCCACCATGGTTGCCGCCCAGTGCAGCATGCTGCTGCTCGCAGTCACGCAGTTCACCACCAAGTTCAACGGCTCCGAACTTTCGGTCTTCGATTGCACCAGCATGGGCACGCGCGGTCTGTTCTCGGCCTATATCGCCGCGTTCATTACCGTGTGGGTCTACAAATTCTGCGTCTCGCGCGATCTGACCATTAAGCTGCCCAAGGAGGTCCCGGGCGCCATCGCTCAGAACTTCCGCGACATCATCCCCTTTGGCGGCGCCGTCATCATCTGCGGCATCATCGATGTCATCGTGCGCAACCTCATGGGCGTTCCGTTCTCCGAGCTGCTTATCAAACTGCTCTCCCCGCTCTTTACCGCTGCAGAAACCTATCCTGGCCTTATCCTTATCCAGGCTGCCACCGCGTTCTTCTGGTTCATCGGCGTCCACGGCCCCTCGATCGTCCAGCCGGGCATCGACCCCATCCGTCTTGCCAACCAGGCCGAGAACCTCCAGGTTCTGCTGGCCGGTGGTCACCCCGCCCACTCCCTCACCTTTAACATGTCGCTCGTGGGTGAGTTCGGCGGCACCGGCGCCACGTTCATCGTGCCTCTTCTGCTGATTCTCTTTATGAAGTCCAAGCAGCTCAAAGCCGTCGGTAAGGCCTCGATTGTTCCTGTTGCCTTCGCCGTCAACGAACCGCTGCTCTTTGGCGCGCCGATGATCCTTAACCCCTACATGCTCATCCCCTTTGTTGCCGCCGGCTGCGTCAACGTGAGTGTTGCCAAGTTCTTTATCGATAACGTGGGCATGAACGGCTTCTCCTTCGTGGTGCCTTGGGCTACCCCTGCCCCCATCGGCATCTTCATCACCACGAACTTCCAGCTTATCGCCTTGGTATTTGTCGCGATTATCATCTTGCTGGACGCCATCATCTACCTGCCGTTCTTGAAGGCATACGATAAGCTGCTCTGCGACCAGGAGGCCGAGCGCGCCGCCAAGCTGGGTCTCGAGTCCAACGGTGCCGCTGCCATCGCCGCCAAGCCCTCTGCGCCCGCTGTCGAGCAGGCTACCGCTTCCGTCGAGACGACTGTTGCCGCCGCTGACAGCAAGCCTGTCGCCGATCAGCCCGAGCCCGAGCCCGCTGCCGATGCATCCGCCAAGAAGGATGTCGATGGCCTGAAGGTCCTCGTCCTGTGCGCCGGCGCCGGCACCTCTGCCATGCTTGCCAACGCCATCAAGGAAGGTGCCGCGCAGACCGGAGAGAACATCGCTTCCTCCGCAGGTGCCTATGGCCAGCACACTGCCATCATGGATCAGTACGACGTCATCGTGCTCGCCCCGCAGGTTCGTAGCTACTACAACGACATGAAGGCCGACACCGATCGTCTGGGCATTAAGCTGCTCGCCCCGCGCGGCAAGGAATATATCGACCTTACCCGCGACCCTGCCGGCGCCATTAAGTGGCTCCGCGAGAACCTCGACTAGTTTTCTCCCTCTGTTGGTGCCCGGACCCCCAGTTTGGGCACCTCTCCCTATTCGTATCCCACAGAAAGGATGACTCATGACCAACCCCATGCAGTTCCCCGACGGCTTTGTGTTTGGCGGCGCCACCGCCGCTTACCAGGTTGAGGGCGAGACGCGCACGCACGGCAAGGGCAAAGTGCCCTGGGACGATTTCCTGGCTGCTCAGGGTCGCTTCTCCCCCGATCCTGCAAGCGACTTCTACAACAAATATCCGGTCGATATCGACCTGTGCCAGCGCTTCGGCATCAACGGTATTCGCGTCTCCATCGCTTGGAGCCGTATCTTCCCCAGTGGCACCGGCGAGATTAACCCCGAGGGCGTCGCCTTCTATCACGAGCTCTTTGCCACCTGCAACAAAGCTGGCGTTATCCCCTATGTCACGCTCGATCACTTCGATACGCCCGAGGCCTTCTACCAGAACGGCGGCGAGGGATTCCTGACGCGCACGACCATCGACGCCTTTGTCGAGTACGCCAAGTTCTGCTTTGCCGAGTTCACCGAGGTCAAGCACTGGTTTACCTTTAACGAGATTCCCGCAACCGCCGAAGGCAGCTTTATCGTCGGCAACTGGCCGCACGGCGAGAAGTATCGCCTGGACAAGGCCTTCCAGCTCATGCACAACATGATGGTGGCCCATGCCAAGGCTGTCGTCGCCTTCCATGAGGGCGGCTTTGAGGGCGAGATCGGCATTGTCCAGAACCTGGAGCCCAAGTATCCCCTCGACCCCAACAACGCCGCCGACTGCGAGGCAGCTCGCATGGCCGACGTCATCAACAACCGCTGGGTACTCGACGCCACCTTCCGCGGCCACTATGCAGCCGACACCATGGAGGCTGCGACCAAGCTGGCCCATATCGCCGGCGGCGAGCTCGACGTCCGCGACGAGGACATCGCCGCGCTGACCGCCGCGCTCCCCTACAACGATTGCCTGGGTGTCAACACCTACAAGTGCCAGTTCCTGCGTGCCGCCGAGGGCGAAAACGACATCAACCACAATGGCACCGGCGACAAGGGCTCCTCGCGCTGGTTCCTCAAGGGCGTGGGCGAGTCATGCGTGCGCGAAGGCGTACCCACCACCGACTGGGACTGGATTATCTATCCCGAGGGCCTCTACGACCTGCTGCTGCGCATTAAGAACGATTACCCCAACTACAAGAAGATCTACATCACCGAGAACGGCATGGGCTATAAGGACGACTTTGAGGACGGCTTTATCGACGATGCCCCTCGCATCGACTATATGCGTCAGCATCTCGCGTGGATCCTCAAGGCAATCGACGGCGGCGTAAACGTCGACGGCTACTTTGTGTGGTCGCTGCAGGACCAGTTCTCCTGGACCAACGGCTATAACAAACGTTACGGCCTGTTCTACATCGACTTTGAGACCCAGAAGCGCTATCCCAAGGCGAGCGCGTACTGGTACAAGAACGTCGCGGAGACCGGCCTGCTCATGGCCTAATTCAAGCCGCGTACCCCCTGTCGGCCGCATGTGAATCCCTCCACGGGTTCGCATGCGGCCTTTTTTGTTTTGGCTCGGCCCGAGCAGGCCGTTTGTCTCAATCTGTAACATCTAGCAGGGGTTTTCGGTCCCAGCTGTTACAGATCGAGACAAACAGGACGTCCGGTCAGAAAATCTCAATCTGTAACACCTAAGCTAGCAGATGACCTGCGTGTGCTCCTCGATAGCGGCGCGATCCGCATCGGTAATACCCGGCTCGCACACCACGGCGTCTAAATTGTCCAGGCGACAGAAGGTATAGAAATCGCGCTTGCCGATCTTGCTGGAGTCGGCGATCAGATAGCGCGAGTCTGCCTTGCTAAAAGCGAGCTGCTGGATACGGCCCTCGTCCATGTTGGACGTAGACACGTCACCGTCCAAGATGCCGTTGGCGCCGATAAACGCCGCATCGATGCCCAGCGCGCGCAGGGTATCCTCGGCCGTTGGTCCCACAAAAGCGGCGGTGCGGCGACGGTACATACCGCCCACGAGGCACAGCTCGCAGTCTTCGCGCGCCTCGAGCAGGTTAAACACCGAAAGCGAATTGGTCACAATGCGCAGGCGAAACGTCGGCAGCATCGAGGCCATCTGCTCAACCGTGGTGCCCGTGCCCAAAAAGATGGTCGAGCCCTCCTCGATAAGCTCCACAGCACGGCGCGCAATCTGCAGCTTTTCCTCGGCATGCTTAGTGCGCTTTTCGCTGTGCGAATACTCATGGCGCAACATAGCGTGCGGACGGCCCTGTGCACTGCGGGCTCCGCCGTGCACGCGCTCGATCTCGCCTAGGCTCGCAAGTTCTTCGAGGTCGCGGCGAATCGTCATGTCCGAAACGCCCAACGCATCCGAAATCTCTTTGACCGAGACCGTGCCCTGCTCCTCGAGCAGCTGACGAACCTTATCCTGTCGCTCTGCCTTAATCACGATGAATCCTCGCCGTTCTTTGCGCGCATATCATTCAAACAGTAACGAACAAATTGTATCAGACTCGTACGCGTCAAAAATGAACACCCGCACAGCTCCAATCATCACTTTTTTGAGAAAAATACCCCCAGCTTTAGTGGGGTGTAGTGATAATCTCGCCTGTTCGCGCTACAGTTTGTCGGAAATACCTCGATGTTAGGAACCAAATGATCACTTCCGAGCTTTTCGGCACCGCGCCGTGCGGTACCCCCGTTCATCGTTACACCCTCGACGGGCCCGAGATCTGCGTTCGCATTATGGACTATGGCGCCACCGTGCTTGGTATCGATGTGCCCGACATTCCCGGCAACGTGCGCGATGTGGTGCTGGGCTTCGATAAGCTCGAGGATTACTTTGACAACCCCGCCTGCTTTGGCTCGACCATCGGACCCGTGGCAAACCGCACCGCGAGCGCCACGATCACCATCGACGGCACGGACTGGCATATGCCCGCCAACGAGGGCGCCAACAACCTGCACAGCGACCTTGAGCACGGCCTGCACAAACGTGTGTGGGATGTTGAGCTCGACGAGGTCCATAACGCCGTGCGCATGACCACCTCGCTTAAGGATGGCGAGCTGGGCCTGCCCGGCAACCGAACCTTTACGGCCGTGTTTACCGTTACGCGCACCGGCGTCTTCCGCATCGATTATGGCTGCGAGAGCGACCGCGCCACCTACGTGTCCATGACCAACCACACGTACTTTAACCTTGCAGGCCATAACGCCGGCATGGACTGCGAACATTTCTTTGTCGCCAACGCCGCCCACTACCTGCCCATTAACGAGCAGAACATCCCCACCGGCGAGATCGCTCCGGTCGAGGGAACACCGTTTGACTTTCGCGAGCTTCGCCCCGTCGCACCCGGCATGGAGGCCGACGACCCGCAGATCAAGCAGGCCCGTGGCTACGATCACTGCCTGTGCATCGATGGCTATCAGTACGGCCGCAACCTGCGCCGCGCGATGCACGTCGAGGAGATGTGGACCGGTCGTGAGATGGACTACTACACCACTGCCCCGGGCGTGCAGCTCTACACCGGCAACTGGCTGGGCGACGAGCACGCCAAGGACGATGCCAACTATGGCTGGGGCGCCGGCTTTGCCCTCGAGGCCGAGATGTACCCCGACACGCCGCACCAGCCTCTGTTCCCGCAGGGCATTGTGGGCCCGGGCCATCCCTACAGCAATGTGATCGAATACCACTTTATGAGGCACTAAGCCCGCAACGCGACATATCGCACAGCAGCGCCCGCCGGCACCACCGCCAGCGGGCGCTTTTTCATCTTTTAGGCTCGTTTTTTCTGTGACTGTATGAGTGACATATCAAAACTATGCCCATTTACTACGTTTAGCCCGGGATGCTCGACCATGCACCGGTTTTTGTTTAATTCGCGAGCCGTCTACCTGCGGTTTTGTTTTTCTCAAATTCGACATGCTCGGCGATAGCCGATCAAACGTAGTAAATGGGCATAGTTTTTGACAGGCGACATCGCACGCGTCCCTCGCAAGGGCAAAATGATCCGTTTTCCTCCGTCCCCAAGGATTAGTTGAACAGATTGCCGATGGGGTCGGGGGCGGAACTGGGGAGGTAGCGGATTTCTAGCTCTATGCCGAGCGCTTGCAGCTCTTTGAAGGCAGCTACGTCTGCGTCGCTCACGGCAACCGCGGGCGTTGCGGGACGCATGCCCTCCCCTGCCTGCATATGGCCAATGCTGATCTTGGTGATCGGCACACCGCCCTTAACCAGCGCGAGCGCATCGACGGGTGAGGCCACCATGATCAGAATCCATTGACGCGGCGTTGCGGTATGAATGATGTCGATGGTCCTTTGCACCGAGAAAAACCGTGTCCACACGCCTTCTGGCGCCGCGACCCTCATAGGCGCCCACTTGCGCGAATCCGCCGCAATCTCGTCGTTAACGATTAGGACGAGGTTGGAACCAACCTCCTCATTCCACAGCTCAACGTCTTGCCCGTAAATGAAACGGTCATCGATACGCGTGAGAAGGATCTTGGGTTGAGCCATGGCTGCCCCATTCTGTTTGAGACCCATACGAGCGGGACGTCGGCCACCAACTCAACAGCAGGTCAAGTACCAAATGGGCACTGCAGACATCGCGTCTCCAATATTAGTGCATTTAAAGTGAGAAAAGCCGTCAGAACACTTGCGCGGATGTGCGATGTCCCGTATCATAGACAGCCGTTGACGCCTCACTTGCGTCACCACATGGCCGCCAGCGTAGCTCAGTTGGTAGAGCACCGCTCTCGTAAAGCGGGGGTCACCGGTTCGAGCCCGGTCGCTGGCTCCATTGAACAAGATAGCCGCCTTCGGGCGGCTTTTTTGTTGCCGATTTTGAGTGCGTGCGCGCCAATCCAAGCATCGCCACGTCAACAGCGGCCCACTCGGTGGACTTCGGGTTTAATGCTTAGGGGCGGGGATTTACCAAAGTGAAATCTTAATGAAAAGAAACCCAGCTGCAACAGTTGCCATGATGAGGGCTCGAATTGGCCATATAGATCTAAAATGGTCACAATATACAAATGTCGAGAGACATTGGGGGTATAGATGAAAAGAACTAAGGGTTTTCTTTTGTTGGTATTGATGCTGCTCGGACTGTTCTGCTTGAGTGGCCCTTCTTGGGCCGAGGCTGTCTGTCCTGAAGGTGAGCCTCAGCAGTCTTATACGGGCAGCCTGCTGATAACTGCTAAGGAGGGCGATGACGACTCCCAGTCTGGGGTAAATCCCCTTGCCACTTTTGAGGGGGACGGCGGAACGGTCAAGCTTGACCATATTGGTAGCGGGATTTTGAGGTGGCAAGTTCTTCCGGACAAAATCGCGAACGATCCCTTCTCTTTTGCTGGAACGATATATCTATACAAGGTTGTGAGCGGAAAACAAAAATACGTCGATTGCTATCCGACAAACGGGTCTGGAATTGCATTCACCGGCATTTCGGGGCAGATTGATACACATGTACGAAAGGGAACCTATGTGGTGCGTTGGGTTGGAGCTGCTGCAGGTCCGATATGGATTGCGGTCTTGCGCCCCGATGTCCAAATAGGTTTCTCTCTCTAGATGGGAAGTTGCTCATGGACGCCATATATGACGGGGATGACTGGGTCGATCATTATACTTGGCGCCTGGTCGGCTCGGATGACAATGGGGATGTGGTGTTTGATGGACTATGTCCAAAGCATCTCCATCCTTTTGTCTCGTCGTTAATTGAGAGTTCCGCTCGTGTTGCCCCCTATAGCTCGGCATCGCTTCATGATACGGACGTTTTGAAGACCATAAGGGAATCAATTGACGATGGCACGATGAGCGGCCCGCTGTTTTCTCGGCTTGTTGGGCTAGATGAGATTGGCTCGAAACGACTGCTTGCGGGCGAAAAAGTGGAACTCACTTATCGGTCGATGATTTCAATCCTGCGGCTAGCCGATGTTCTTCGCAAATAAATGAGGCTTCCCTATTCAAAAACCGAAAACCCCGCCAAACGTGATTCCCCTAAGGAAAGCACGTTTGGCGGGGTCCTAGCGTGATTTCCCTAGGGGAATCACGCCATCAGACGAACAGCTCAGCCGAGCAGCTCGCTACTCCTCCCAGTAAGCATCTGCAAGCAGCTTAAAGCAGATCTTCTTGACCGGCTGTGCGCCATCGCCCGGGAACTCGAGCGTAGGCATATGAGGCTCGCCGGCAACGAACAGCGCAAACTTGTCGTCGGCAAGGTCACCGGCAATCGAGGCGTCGGAATCGACCAGATCGTAGTCATCCTTCTCGTCAAACTCTTGGACCAGCGTCAGGCTGCCCGTGGCAACCTTAAAGGCCTCGCGACCCTCGACGTCGATCTGCAGGTCGTGATAGCGCTGATGCGTCTCATAGTGAGCCTCGTCCTCGGGACGCGTCGTGGGAGCCATGACGTTCGCAAAGACCTTGTCGCCCAGAATCGGATGGCTGCCGACCTCGAGCTGTGCCGGGTCGTTCTCCTCGAGCCAGTCAATCAGCACGTCGAGGCCCTTGAGCATTCCGCGGTATTCCTCGATATCGCCCAGTGCACCGTAAATCATCTAAATCCCCTCTCGGATCGTTTCTTTGGCGGCTACTCGGCAAACGCGTTACCGACGCTGTTGCCACCCACATACGTCTCGACCAGGCTAAGGTCGGGATTGAACACGACGGCATCGGCGTCGCGCCTCGGCATAATGCTACCGCACTTGTCATCGGCTCTAACCACAAGAAAGCAACCGATGCCGGGGCCGACGCCCAAGCTCTTACAGCTCGGTCACGACAACGCCGTTGTAGACCTCGTCCCAACGGTCCATGACCAAGTGGCCAGTCATGGGATCCATGGCGTTGAGCTTGCCGCAGGTGTTGGCGGTACGCAGCACCGTCTCATCATCCGCGCCAGCAGCAATCGCATGTGCGAAGCCAGCAATGGTCGAATCGCCCGAGCCCGTAGCGTTAACGGCAGGAATATCGGGGGTCTTGGCACGGAACGCACGGCCGTTGTGGAAGCCCACGGAGCCGGCAGCGCCCATGGACACGACGACCCAGGGGATATCGGAGAAGCGAGCATCAGAAGCGAGCGCGGCGCGGAGCTCGTCCACATCGTCGGTGGTAAAGTTCGTGCCCAAAAGGCCGTTAATCTCGGTCAGGTTAGGCTTGACCAGCTCGGGCTTGACCTCGGACTTGAGCGCGGCCTCGAGCGAAGCACCCGAGGTATCAAGCAGCACCTTGGCGCCGGCGTTCTCGGCAATGCCCGTGATCTTGGCATAGTAGTCTGCCTCGACACCGCGGGGCAGCGAACCCGAGATGGTAACGACAGCGGCCTTGCTCGCAAGCTCGGTAAACTTGGCGGTAAAGGCATCGAGCTCCTCGGGGGCAATTGTCGGGCCGCTCTCGAGCAGCTCGGTCTGGTTGCCGGCGTGGAGAATGTTAAGGCAAATGCGAGTCTCGCCTTTGATAGGCACAAAGTCGTTGTTAATACCGTTGGCGTCCATGAGCTCAGCCATGTAGGCGCCCATGTGGCCGCCGAGCAGACCGGTTGCCACAACGTCGTCGCCCAGCTGGCCCAGGACGCGAGCCACGTTGAGGCCCTTGCCGCCGGCGGTCTTTTCGGGCGTCACGCGGTTGACGTCGTCGATAATGAGCTCATCGAGCTGATAGCGCGTATCGACAGACGGGTTCATCGTAACGGTAAGGATCATTTTTAGCTCCTTTTCTCGCAGGCTCCTTGTGCCTCGCGATACGAGTCGACAAAACGGAATTACAGAATCTCAATCGTGAACGAGCGCACGATGGTTTCCTTGGGCTTGGCGATAAGGCAGCCGCGTTTATGCTCAAGCACGTCGTCCTCATCGGAACAGGTCGAAAGGCCGCCCCAAGGCTCAACTGCCACAAAATCGCCCTCGGGCTTACTCCACACGATGAGGTACGGAAAGCCCTCAAAGCTCAGGCGAACGCCCTTGTCCTCGCCCTTTTTGGAAAGCGTGACCTGGCGGCTCTCGAGCACGTCAAAGATGGTCTCCGCAAAATCGAAGAGCTCGTGCGACAGGGGCAGCGTCTTTCCCACCATGGGGTTCTTGGAGCGCTTGTCCACGTCAATCAAGCCAGTCGAAGGGACAGCGGTGCAAAGCTCTGCAGCCTCGTCTTTCTCAAAGCGCAACTCGTAGTCCGTATAGGCCTCGCCCTCATCGAGCGGGCACCTAAAGCCGGGATGCCCACCGATAAAGAAAGGCATGTCCTCGGTGCCCTCGTTGGTAACCTCATAGGAGACGCGCACGGCGGCGTCCTCGAGCGTATAGCGGGCGACAATCTTAAACGGATACGGATAATCGCTCAGCAGCGCGGCGTTATCCTCCGAAGCCAGGCACATCGCCAGCTCGTTCTCGCCTTGGCTCAGCAGCTTCCACTCCTGTTTGCGCGCAAACCCGTGGCGAGCGAGCTTTACATGATGCCCGGCAAACGTCATGGCGCTACCATCGCGCAGGCCTCCGCAAATCGGAAAGCAGACCGGCGCCTGGCCGGACCACACTGCAGGATCACCCTGCCACAAGTACTCTCGACCTCCGGCCTCAATCGAGGTAAACGAACCACCAGCCGTGGACACCTTAATAGAAATCGAATCGTTGGAGAGAGCGTATTCCATTGCCCATCCTTTCGAACAACTGCTTTTTTTGCTCGCAAGAACCCGTCTCGGCCCTGACCAAAGGACAAACCCGCACGTTCATCGATGCGTCCGGTATCCCAGCCATGCAACGGGGTACCATACAGACATTGATGCAATTACAGCTGAAAGGCCTTCTTATGCGAACCATCATCCTCTACGCCTCGCGCCATCACGGCAATACGAAAAAGCTCGTGGACGCCATCGTTGAGGCACACCCCGAGATCGACACCCTCGATGTAAAGACGCTCGGTAAAAACGAGTATCCCAACCTGCACGAATATCATCTGATCGGTGTCGCCACGGGCATCTATTACTCCGAGATCGACAAGGACATGGCACGCGTGCTCACGAACGTGCTGCAGCCGCAGGACAAGGTGTTTGGCCTTATGACCTACGGTGGCAAAAACAAGTGGTACGGCAAGGATATCGATGGCATCTGCCGCATGAGGCAGGCCATCTTTATGGGTATCTACGGCTGCCCCGGCTTTGATACGTGGGGGCCGTTCAAACTCGCCGGCGGTGTCCAAAAGGGACACCCGACCGCTGAGGAAATTAAGGGCGCCGTCGACTTCTTCGACAAGATCGAAGACGAGTATGGCGACATCATCGTCGAAGAGTACGCCAAGCGCGAGAAGCGTCTAGCATACGAGAAGGAGCATCCTGCAGGAGGCCTGGTGGCCGGCGTCAAGCGCACGGCAAAGAAGATCGCTAACAAGCTGTAACTGTGAAGGTGCTTTTGAGCGTTTAACCCATACGGCGGGTCCGAGCAGATTCGGGCCCGCCGTCTTTTTCTATCGCTACTCGGTAAAGGCGTTGCCGACGCTCTGGCCGCCAACATACGTCTCGACGAGGGTGAGCTCGTGGTCGAACACGACAAAGTCGGCGTCGCGACCCGGCATGATGCTGCCGCACTTATCCTCGATGTGCGCGGAGCGTGCCGGCACCTCGGTTGCCATGCGAATGGCGATATCGGCGCTGGCGATGCCCCAGTCGACGATGTTCTTGACGCCCTGGGCAAGCGTGAGCACCGAGCCGGCAATGCTCTTGCCGTCGGCGAGCCAGCACAGGTTGTCCTTCATGATGACGTCCATACCACCACTGGTGTAGCTGCCCTCGGGCATGCCGCCGCAACCCAGGCAGTCGGTGATGAGGACCGTGTGCTGCCAGCCCTTTGCCTGCAGCAGCGCCTTGATGGCGGCAGGGTTTACGTGCTTGCCGTCACAGATGATCTCGGCGTAGGTCTCGGGCGTGGACATGGCAGCACCCACGACACCGGGCTCACGGTGATGCAGCCCGCGCTGGCCGTTATAGGTATGCGTAAAGCAGCTGGCACCGGCGTTGATGGCGGCAATGCACTCATCGTAGGTGGCGTCGGAGTGACCGATGCTGGTCACCACACCCTTGGCGTTCAGAGCAGCCGCATAAGCAGCGGCACCGTCGCGCTCGGCCGCCATAGCGCTCTTAACGATGCGACCACCCGCAGCCTCCTGCCACTGATCGAAGACCTCCTCGGAAGGATCGATCAGATATGCAGGGTTCTGCGCGCCCACGTGCTTCATGGTAAAGAAGGGGCCCTCCAGGTAGATGCCCTGAATGCGAGCACCGCAGAAGTCGGGGCCGCGACCCTCGTCAGCCTGGGCGATGGCGGCGCAGGCGTCCTTGATCTGCTCGACGCCATCGGTGAACGTCGTGGGCAGCCAGCTGGTGGTACCGCGACGGGCAAGCTCGGTCGAGCTGATATCGATGCCCTCGGGATCGTTATCGGTAGTTGAGTGGTTGTAGAAACCATGGATGTGAGTATCGACCATACCCGGTGCGATCCACGATCCCGTGTAGTCCTTGATCTCGCAAGAGGGCTCGTCGGCCTGCCAGGCGCCAAAGACGCCATCCTCGACCATAAGATAGCCGCCCAGTTGCGGGCCTGCCGGCAAGAAGAACTTGTCAGCCTTAATTGCGTACGTGCTCATATGCACTCCTTGCTTCTAAAGCAGTTGACTGTGGTGATGCTTATACCCAGCTCAGGTAAAACAAAAAGCGCCCGCCCGCCGTTATGAGCGGACGGGCGCCCTTACAGGGGGACGCGATTAAGCGGTGAAGGGGTGAATCGTCACGCCCTTAACCACGCGGTTGACCGTGCCGGTGGGGCTCG
>USAX01000029.1 GCA_900552705.1 uncultured Collinsella sp.
TAGGGATTTCCCGTCGATCGAATAGCGCTAAAACGCTTTGTCGCTTTCACTCAATCTTGGGTACAAGAACGCCAATGCAGTTGTTTGTGATTGGAGACAACCATGGTTATGAAACTCGATCAGCTTGTTAACGGCGCCATCAACGTGGGCTTTGGCGCTGCCGCCGTTGCTGTCGAAGGCGGCAAGAAGGTCCTCGACGACCTTAACACCAAAGGCGAGCAGGTCCGCAAGGACACCGCCACCCCCGATATCGCCCGCAGCGTGTCCGACATGTTCGAGCAGGCCGGCGGTACCATCTCCGATCTGACCGAGCGCTTGGGCATGCAGGGCGAGACCGCGGCCCAACGCGTGCTCGACGAGCTCATCCTTGCCCGCGTCCGCGTCATGACCGCCCCCGAGCGCACGGCTTTCCTGGCCCATGTGCGCGACATCGTCGATTCGGTCGAGGACAACGTGACCTCGGTGCCCGTCGAGTCCGTTGAGCCCGACGATGCGAAGGATACCGAAGAGGCCGAGTAGCAGCGCAGATGGCAGATTCCACCACCGATTACAACAATCTAGATCCCTTAGGTGACGAGGCGGCGGTTGTCGATGAGGTCGACGCCGCCGTCTCGGGCGCTCGCAAGAAGCCGCGCGCTGTCGATATGGTCCCCGAGGAGCCCGAAGCGATGGCGCCGGATGAAGAATACCAGCTCACGCCGGCGGGTCGTCGCGAACGCATCGGGCAGATTGTTCGCCTGGTCAAAAAGTACCGCGTGTGGGACAACCTCACGCCGGTTCGTTTGCGCCGTCTGCTCGAGGAACTCGGCCCCATGTTCGTCAAGATGGGGCAGATTCTGGCTAACCGGTCCGAGATTCTGCCGCAACGCTTTTGCGACGAGCTGCGTCGTCTGCGCTCCGACGTGGAGCCGGTGCCGTACGAGGTCGTACTCAGTTGTCTGGAAGAAGAATACGGCCTGCGCCTGGGGGAGATGTTCGATGCGATCGACCCCAATCCGCTTGGTAGCGCATCGCTCGCGCAGGTGCACCGCGCTCGTCTGGTGACGGGCGAGGACGTGGCCGTCAAGGTGCAGCGCCCCGGTGCGCAGCAGGTTATGGCACAGGACATCGATATCATCCGCTCGGTGGTGCGTATCGTTTCCAAGTTCGTCAACACCGATCAATTCGTTGACCTGCACGGCGTAGTCGAGGAGTTGTGGACCTCGTTTCGCGAGGAGACCAACTTTTTGGCCGAGGCCAAAAACCTCAACGACTTCTACGAGTTCCATAAGAGCGTTCATGGCGTGACGTGCCCTAAATCCTATCTGGACTTGTGCACCGAGCACGTGGTGGTTATGGACTACGTCGACGGCATTTCGATCGCCGATCCTGAACGCTTGGTGGCCGAGGGCTATGACTTGGAAAAGATCGGTGCCGCGATTGTCGAGGACTACTCGACGCAGGTGCTCGATGACGGCTTTTTCCATGCCGACCCGCATGCGGGAAACATTATTCTCAAGGACGGCATCGTTTACTTTATCGACTTGGGCATGGTCGGACGCATGTCGAGTCACGATCGCGGTATCGTCAAGGACATGATTTTCGCCGTGGCCGAGGGTGACGTGCCCAAGCTCAAGGATTCGCTCATGCGCTTCGCCGTGACGCGTGGCGACTCGGCTGAGCTCGATCATTCGGCCTTTTTGTCCGATTTGGACTTTATCGTGGCTGACTTTGCGGGCCTTGACCTGAAGGATCTGGATATCGGCGAGTTTTTGACCTCGCTGTTAAACCTGGCGCGCAAAAACGACGTTGAGCTGCCGAGCGTGGTAACGATGTTCGCCCGCGGCATGGTGACGCTCGAGGGCCTGTTGACCGAGTACATGCCCAACGTCAACATGATCCAGATCATTCAGACGCATATCAAAAACGAAAAAAGCACTTATGCGCGCGTGCGCGACATGGGACGCGATCTTGCCGCGAGCAGCTATCGCGCGGCAAAAGGCTCGCTCGAGGCGGCCGAGTATCTTGGCCTGGCTTCGCGCATGCTCACGCGCGGCCAGCTTAAGGTGAACACGCAGATCATGAGCAGCGATAAGGCGCTGCGACAGCTGGGCGGAATTATCGACCGTATGTCGATGGCAATTGTGATTGCTGGCCTGTTTATCGGTTCGTCGGTGGTGTACTACGCGCGCATCGAGCCGGTTGTGTTTGGTATCCCAGTCATTGGCTTTATGGGCTACGTGAGCGCGCTGGTGCTGGCGCTTATGCTGGGCCGCAATATCTGGCTCAACAGTCACGGCGGCAAGCACTAGAGGCCGCGACCGTCACCGCATTTTCCTATCGCAAACAATAGCTTTTACCTTGGGCTTCGCCTGCGTGCGAGGCTCTTTTGCGTGATACCATTTTGACGGTAATAATCGATGGCCTAGATGGTGGTGCGGAGACGCATGAATGCGCGGTTTACCTGCGCGTTTGGGAGAATTGGGGTGCAAGTCCCCGGCTGTACCAGTAACCGTAATTCCTCTTGGCTCGGGATGTTCGCGTCGCAGATCGGACGACGTGCCCGAGTCGTTAAGGTTAAGTCGGATCGCCTCCCATCTTGCATGCGGCTGCGGCGTATGCCGCCGGTGTGCATAGGGCTCTGGAGGGAAGGGGGACCCCGATGGGGGAACTCGAGCGCAACATGCGCGATGACGTGGGGCAGCCTCAAGGCAACGCTCCAAGTACAGACAATGGGAGACAAATGGATATGTTTGTGGACGAGCGTCAGCGCGTCTCGCATCGCCGTGGCGCAATTGCGCGCGGCGTAGCCAAGCGCGGCCTGGTGGCATTCCTGGCCTTCGCGATGGCCTTTGGCACCACGCCGGCTCAGCTGTGGGCCGAGGGCGCCGAGGGCATTGCCGAGGCTGTGGCTCAGGCTACGACGCCGGACGAGGGTGCAGCGCCTGCGGATGGTGCTGCCGACCAGGGTAAGGCCGAGGTTTCGGATTCCGAGGGCGCGCCTGCAGCTAGTGCCGCCACTACAGAGGCGGCAACTGGCGACGAAGGCTCGGCGACGGGGGAGAGCCCTGCCACGAGCGTGCGGTCTTCGACGGCATCCGCTGGCCAAGCAGGATCTGCCGCCGCGACTGCCGTCCAGACAGAGAACCCGACAGAAACCGGCGATGTCGCCAAGAAGCAAGTCGAGGTCTCGTTCTCGATTGTCGGCACCGATGCCGACGGCAAGGCTCAGACCTGGGTGGCACCTACGCAACTCAAGCTCGACGAGGGCGCGACGGCTGCGGACGCCTTCGTTAAGCTGCAGCAGAAGACGGGCTTCAAGGCGGACTACGATGCAAACACGGCATACGGGTTCTACCTCAAGAGCATTACGTCCCCGACGGATAGCCGCACGCTTGCCTACGACGCGACAACTGGTGCCTTCTGGCAGCTCTTTGTTGATGGCGCGTCTTCCTCGGTTGGCGCGAGCAGCGTCAAGCTCACCCAGGGGCAGAAGATTGAGTTTGCCTATACGGCTGGTAGCTCGTCCCCTGTCGTTAAGGACCAGCTTGCTGCGAATGTGACCGTCATTGGTCGCGATGCCCAGGGCAAGACTCAGACTTGGGTCGATAACGCGCAGTATGTGGTGACGTCCGGCTCGAGCGCACTTGACCTTACGAAGGTCGCGCTCGAGGCGAATGACATCGACGCCGTTGCTGCGGGCTCCTTCATTCTGAGCCTTAAGTACAACGGCGTTGAGCTGGGTACGCCGCTCGATTATTCGACCCATTGGCAGCTGTTCATTAACGGCAAGTCGAGCGACTACACGGCAGACAATGTCACCATTCATGCTGGCGATACCGTTACGTGGTTCTACGGTGGCTGGGGCGACCAGTTGCCGTCCGATTCCGTCCATGCTTCCGTTCAGGTCCTCGGTAAGGACAAGGACGGCAAGCAGCAGGTTTGGGCTTCGACGGGCCAGACGAGTCTCAAGGCGGGTTCTACTGCCAAGGATCTCCTTGAGCAGACCGGCCTTACTCTCGATGCGGGCGAATCGTCTTGGGGCTGGTTCCTCAACGGCATTACTTCGCCGTTCGATGGTAAGTCCTATGGCTGGGATGCTGCGACCAATAGCTATTGGCGCTTCTACGTAAATGGCAAGTTCGCCGACGTTGGCGCCGGTGCCTACAAGCTCCAGGAGGGTGACGCCGTCACCTTTATGTATGGTGCTGACGCCGATGCCCTCCCCGGTCAGGTTCTTGGGTCCGTCGATGTTATCGGTCCCGATGTCAACGGCAACAATACTCGCTGGGGCTCGGCAAGCAATGTTTCTCTGCCCGAAGGCTCTACGGCCCAGGACCTTATTGAGACGGTTCTGAAGGCGAAGAGCGTTGATTACAACGCCTCCCAGAGCGGTGCATACTGGTTCCTGAATTCCATTACTTCGCCGTTCGATCACAAGCCGTATGTCTGGGATGCTGCGACCAATAAATATTGGCATCTGTATATCAATGGAGAGCCCTCCTTACTCTGCGCCAATCAGATTACGCTCAAGAGCGACGATAAGGTTACGCTTGCCTATACCACCGACGATTCGCCCATGCCCGATCCTGACAAGATTGTCGTGGACCCGAGTGCGACGACTCCTGATTGGGATGCCGAGTGGGCCGGCTACGGCAACAGTGGCAACGGTTCGACCGTAACGGATGCCAAGACGCCTGCGCAGGCCGCTGGTCTTAAGTGGGCCTTCGATTGGAAGGCCGAGTCTGGCCAGCAGTATGCCAACTGCAGCGAGCCTGTCATTGCTAACGGTTTTGTGTACATCGCGACCGAGAACGAGCTCATTAAGATCGATTCGTCCACGGGTAAAAAGGTTGCCTCTGCGCCGCTTGCCTCCAAGGTGAGCTATACCTCTCGTCCGATCTATGCCAATGGCCTTATCATCGTTCCGCTCAACGGCGGTGCGGTCCAGGCGATTACTGCGGACAAGCTGATCTGCAAGTGGCTGACGCCTGGTTTGACGGACTTGACGCAGAGCTCCTGCACCGTGGTTTCGGATGGCGAGTACATCTATGTTGGTACGGTCGATATTTCGTATGACGAGAACTACAACGCGACCTACGGCAACGGCTCCCTGAAGCGTATCAAGATTGCCACGGGCGAAGTCTCTTGGCAGAACATTGACCCTTCCGAGGGCTATTATTGGACTGGTGCTGCGCTGACGGATAAGTACACCATTGTTCCTACGAGCGCGGGCACGCTTAAGTGCATTGATAAGACGACGGGCGATGTCGTTTCGACCATGAAGCTCGGCGCTGTCGCAAATGCCGATTGCATTGCCGATCCGTCCAATGGTTCGACCTTCTATCAGATGACGCACGACGGAATGCTCCATGTGATTTCGCTTTCGGCAAAGGGCGTGCTGAGTGAACAGAAGACGGTTGATCTGGGCCTTACGAATAATCTGAGCGCCCCTGCGGTGTCTGGTGACAATCTGATTGTCGGCGGACAGACGGCTACTGGCTCTGCTCTGGTTCTCTATAACCTGAAGACGGGTAAGACCACGATGGTCGCTGCTGCCGACGGCAAGGCGCTGCCGGCTGGCCTCAACGGTATTGCTGCTACTCCGCTGGTGAGTGTTCAGGGCGGCAAGACCTATGTGTACTTCACCGTTAACAGCGCGGATAGCAAGGATTACGTCAGCTACTCTGCTGGTGGTGGCGTGTATCGCTATACGCTCGGCGACGCAGAGGCGACGCAGATTTATGATGCGGCTGGCCATTACCAATACTGTGACTCTCCGGTCATTGCCGATGCTTCTGGCAACCTCTACTACATCAATGATTCGGGCACGCTGTTCAAGCTCGGGGCTGTTGAGTCTTGGACGGTTGCCTTTAATTCCAACGGCGGGTCTGCTTGCGACACTAAGTTTGTGGCTACGGCCGACGGCAAGCTGGTCAAGCCGGCCGATCCGACGCGCGATGGCTACATTTTCGGCGGTTGGTTCACCGATGAGGCTTGCACGCAGGCGTATGACTTCAGTACGCCGGTGACGGCCGATCTGACGCTGTATGCCAAGTGGACCAAGAATGCTGTTAACCCTGGCGGCAATGGCGGTTCTGGCACTAATGGTGGCAACGGTGGCGCTGGCAACGGTTCCGGTGCTGGCACGGGCACGGGTTCCGGCTCCGGCACGAAGGGCCAGCAGGCCGGCGGCGCTATCGCCCCGGGTCATAAGCCGACGACCAAGACGACGGTGTCGACCAAGACCGAGACCAAGGACAACAAGTCCGACAAGAAGGACACCGATAAGTCCGATAAGAAGGACGAGAAGAAGTCTGACAAGAAGTCTGATAAGAAGGACAGCAAGTCCGACAAGAAGTCCGATTCCAAGTCCGATACGGGTGCTGCTTCCACGACCACTGCTAAGAAGTCCTCTAGTGCTTCCGAGCAGGAGACTGGCACCAACCCGCTCGCCATTGTTGGCGTTGCCGCCGGCGTCATCGGTCTCGCCATCGTCGGCGTGTTCGTGTTCACCAAACGTCGGTAGGTGAGGGCTGTGTCCAATAAATCCAAGGACGCTGACCCCAAGCAACCAGATTCCTCGTTCATTCAGTTCGACGATGCAAAGCAACAGGGCGCCGCTTCGGCGGCGTCCGCCCCTCGCCGCAAGGCGCTCCTCGGCGTTCTGACTGCCGCGTGCACCATTCTGATTGTCGTCTCGCTGGGCTTCGTCCATCCTTCCGAGAGCGGCGCCTGGTCCATCGACTGGATCATTCAGACCGTGACGGGGGAGAGCGTCGTCACCAAGGACACCAAGGCGTCTGGCTCGACTACGACTTCGGGCGAGGCCAGTTCCAAGGATTCCAAGTCATCGAATGACGCAAAAGACGAGTCCAAGCATTCTGATGAGTCCAAGTCCAAGGACGATTCCGAGTCTTCAAACAAGGAATCGGACAAGAACTCGGATAGCAAGAAGTCCGAGGACCAGGACGGCAAGAAGTCTGGCGACAAATCCGCTGCCCAAAATACGGGAGCCGGTGATACTTCCAATGCGTCTGGCGGTGCTTCTTCGGGCGGTGGCCAGTCGTCTGATGGAGCCTCATCCTCTAATGGTGGAAACGCCTCCTCGGGCAGCCAGAGCGGCTCGCAGGAGTCCAGCTACGTAACAGTGACGGTCTCGGTCACTTCGAGCGCTGTGGGCAATCCTGTGTCTTCTGGCGGCTCCTTTACCTTTAACGAAGGTGCTACCGTCTACGATGCCCTGTGCGCGCTGGGCCTTTCTGTCAACGCACACGGCTCGTCGTACGGCACGTATGTCTCCGCGATTGGTGGTTTGGCCGAGAAACAGTACGGCGGCACGAGCGGCTGGATGTACTCCGTCAACGGCGCAACGCCCATGACGGCGTGCAGCAACTACGTTCTCTCCAACGGCGATAACGTGGTCTGGTATTACGTTACAGGCTAATGACCTCGACATAGCGCACCAAGCGGGCGGTTTGGACAAACATCCGGGCCGCCCGCTTTTCATGCGTAGAGGACTTGGTCGCCGGGTCTTTCGGCAAACAAAAAACCGGTTGGAATGGGAATTCCAACCGGTTATACATTCAAGCAAATAGCGAATCGACTACGACCGTGCGCCCTCGAGGAAGAAGCGGCGGCTGAAGTAGTTGTACCAGGTGACGAGGAACGTGGCGATGGCCTTCATGGCCTGGTAGCCGATGCTCAAAAACGTGACGCCCACAAACATGTACAGGTCGTTGAGGCCCAGGCCGATCACCGACAGGATGGTGAAGATCGTGAACTCGCGCTTGCGGCTCATGCCCTCGCGATGGTCGAACACGTACTTCATGCTGAGCCAGTAGTTGACCACGACGGACGTGGTAAACGAGACCGTGGTGCTCATCAAAAAGTCGAGGTGAAACAGCTCGACGAGCGCAATGAGCATACCCCAGTCGATGCCAAAGGAGATAAGACCCACGACAGCGAACTTGAGGAACTGCTTGGTATGAGGTTGTGCCAGTGCCTTGCGCACGTAATCACATCCAATGCGTTGATGAATCGAGCAGAGGATACTTTAGAGCTTTTGCAAGGGAAACGTAAGGTCTTTGCCAAGAACTATACGAACTCGCCAAATTATCAAGTGCTAATCCGCAAACGTTGAAAATTTGCCCGTAAACGAGCAATGCCCACGAACAACACAGCGCTCGACGCGCGTCATCTGTGGGCATTGTAAAGCTGTAAGGTTGCGAGTTACTTGGTCTCGTCGCCTTCCAGGAAGATCTTTCGGGTCACAAAGTTGTAGACCATGACAAGCGCGGTGGCGCAAATCTTGGCGATATTGGCCTCGAGCCCCAGGCCGGCGTTGAGCGCCAGCACGATGCCGTCGTTGAGTCCCAAACCGATCACAGACAGCACGACAAAGATAATGAACTCGCGGCGGCGGCTCATGCCCTCCTTGTGCGCAAACACGTACTTCATGCTGGCGAGGTAGTTAAAGATGAGTGAGATGATAAAGCCGCTGGTGTTGGCGATTAGGATGTTGAGGCCCAGACCGTAGTGGAGCAGATTCATAATGCCAAAGTCGATGACCGTGGCAATGACGCCGACGACGCCAAACTTCATGATCTGCGCAAGGAGCTTTTGCATGGTACCTGCCTTATGGTGGCGCCGGGGCGCCGCGGGGATGACAAACTCAGCAAGTTTAGCCAATCCCCACGGGTGGTGCTAGGCGCGCTCCTCGATAGCACCGTTTCTATATGCATCGAGCAGCTGGCGCAGGTCCTGGATCTGGCTGCGGATCTTGGCACCGGAATCGGTGTCGCTCACCATGCGGCGACGGTCGGCCTCGTCAAAGCGGTTGGTCTCGCTTTCGATATCGACGTTGCGGGTGAGTGCCTCGGCAACCGTCGTAAAGGCCCGGTGCGACTTGAGGCGGCAGCCGCGCGAGCTCGAGATGAGCGTATAGCCGGCGATACCCGTCTTGGGATGGTAAGCGCGGCAGAAGCCGCCATCGATGACCAGCAGCTTGCCCTCGGCGCGGATGGGCTGCTCGCCCTTGGTGGTTTTAACGGGCGTGTGGCCGTTGATGATGTGACCGGTCGGTGAGCATGCCATGGGCGCGACGCCAAACTCGCGCATGATGTCGTCGCAGACCGAGGGCGACTTGGTAAGCGTAAAGTATGGGTCCATCGGCTCGACCCAGGTGCTCTTATCGGCGATATAGGCGCGCTCAAAGGTACGCACCAGGCGTCCGCTGGCGGGTGAGTTAAAGCCAATCCACAGGTACCACATCCAGTCGAGAGCGTCGCGGTCGCCCACGCGCCAAGCGCGGCGGGCGATGTGGTCGCAAAAATCGAGATAATCGCGGCCAGCGTGCCAGGTGCCCAGGCAGTTCATGCTGCTAAAAGTGCCGTCTTCGTTGAGCGGCACGCAGCCATGGAACAGCAGGTTGCCGTTGGCGACCTTGTACATCGAGCCGTGGGAATAGAGGAAATCGATATGGCGATGCAGGTGATCGGCGGTGACAAACTCGGACACGAGCTTGTCGATGATGTGCTGCTCCTCGGGCGTGAGCGTATAGGGGTCCGCCGGGTCGACGGTGGGGAAGTCGTTGGTCGTGAGCGGCCACACGCTGCCGTCGGCGAGCGTGACCGTGCCGGTGTCGTGTTCGATCTTGTCGAGTAGCAGGCGGTCGGTCATGTCGAACTCGGGATGGCGCTGGATAATCTGGCCCTCGAGCTTAAAGAGCAGCACGTTGATGGCCTTGATCAGCGGGGTGATGGACTCACCGGCGGTGTAGGTGGCATCTGCAAAGGCGACAAGCTCACGTAGCGAGATGCCGTAGTCGTTCTCCAGGATCTCGTAATTGTCGTAGCGTAGGTTGTTGCGCAGCACCGTGGCGATGCAGGCGGGCTCACCGGCCGCAGCGCCCATCCACAGCAGGTCGTGGTTGCCCCACTGGATGTCGAGTGAATGGTAGGTGAGCAGACGGTCCATAATCTTGGCCGCGCCGCCGCCGCGGTCGAAGATGTCGCCCACCAGGTGCAGGTGGTCGACGGCCAGGCGCTTGATGAGCGAGGCGAGCGACTCGATAAAGTCGTCGGCGCTTGCGGTCTCCAGGATGGACTCCACGATGCGCTCGTGATAGCGCACGCGATAGTTGTTCTCATCCGGATGCGTGTGTAGCAGCTCGTCGATGATGTAGGCGTAATCGCGTGGGATGGCCTTACGAACCTTGGAGCGGGTGTAGCGGCTTGAAAGCGAACGAGCGACCATGATGAGCTGGTCAAGCATCGTTTTGTACCAGGTGGGCGAGTCCTCGCGCTGGCTGCGGACCAGCTCGATCTTCTCGTGCGGGTAGTAGATGAGCGTGCACAGCTCGCCCTTTTCGTCAAAGGTGAGCGTGTCGCCAAAAATCTCGTCGACATGCTCGCGCACGACGCCCGAGCAGTTGTTGAGGATGTGCATAAAGGCTTCGTACTCGCCATGCACGTCGCTCATAAAATGCTCGGTGCCCTTTGGCAGGTTGAGGATGGCCGAGAGATTGATGATCTCGGTAAACGCGGATTGCTCGGTGGGAAATTGTTTCGACAGCAGACGCAGATACTTGAAGTCTTGCGGATTGCGATCGAATGCGACCATGAAACACCTTCCGATGGAGCTGGTAAAACTGATAAACAGCGTCAAACGTTTATCAGTATGCGCCGCTTTTGTTTCGATTTTGCGCCAGCGGCTGAATTGTCGGCTGAACGGTTTGGTAAATCGATTTAGTTGAGGTAGATATGGCGGTTGAGTGGAGACGATAGAGGGTGTTTTCTCAGATATTTATGCGTGGGGTCGGTGGAAACGATGGTGGTAAAGATGTTCGCTATTTTTGGTTCGATTTGGTAAATAGTGGACATATGTACCGTATGTAGGCTCACTGTGCGATAATTTGCGCAGCAATGAGTAAGGAGCCTCATATGAGTGATTTTGTCCTGACCTGTGAATCCGCCGCCGATCGAACTCGGGAGTTCTTTGAATCGCGCAATATCCCTGTCGTGTGTTTTCATTACGAGATCGACGATGTTGTCTATACGGACGATCTGTATCAGTCGATTACGCCGGACGAGTTTTTTGCCCAGATTGCCGCAGGCGCCATGCCCAAGACGTCTCAGGTGAGCGTGGGTGAGTACGAGGAGTTTTGGGAGCCGCTTGTTGCCGAGGGTAAAGACGTGCTGCACCTGACGTTGTCGTCGGGTATTTCGGGTACGTATGGCTCGGCTTGCGTTGCGGCGCAGATGCTCGCGGATCGCTATCCCCAGGGCGGCAAGGTGCGCGTCATCGATTCGCTGGCGGCGTCTTCGGGCTTTGGCCTGATGGCGGAATGTGCCGCCGACGTGCGCGATAGCGGGGCTTCACTCGACGAGACGGCTGCCTGGATCGAGGAGCACAAGCTCAACCTGCACCACTGGTTCTTCTCGACCGATCTGTCGAGCTACCTGCGCGGCGGTCGCATTTCGGCTGCGAGCGCGATCATCGGCACGGCGCTTAAGATTTGCCCGCTTATGACGGTCGATTGCGAAGGTGGGCTGTCGCCACGTGAGAAGATTCGCACTAAGAAGCGCGCGATTTCCGAGATGGCTAAGACCATGATGGCACACGTGCAGGACGGTGCGGATTATTCGGGTAAGTGCATCATGTCGCACTCGGCGTGCCGCGAGGATGCCGAAGCAGTTGCGGCGCTGATCGAGGAACAGATTCCGCAGCTTAAAGGCAAGATTGAGATCAATAACATCGGTACTCTGATTGGCTCGCATACCGGACCTGGTACGGTGGCGCTCTTCTTTATGGGCGACAAGCGCGTGGATTAGTTTGCCCCATCACATCGCTGCATGATTGCTCAAACGAAAACGGCCCGCCTCACGTTTGTGGGGCGGGCCTTGCTGTTGGGGGTTAGCGTTTCTTTCCGCGGAAGAAGAAGCCGTGCAGTGACGGCTTGAGGCCGCGGTTGGCGCGATGCTCCTCGACGCGCTCGTGGATCGAAGCGACGCGCTCGATGACTTCGTCGGGAATCGGCACGTCGGGATTCATGTTCTCGACCTGGCTGACCTCGGCGGCGGAGACCTGGTCGATAATGGGCACATCGTCGTGCGAGATGACAGGTGTGGCGTCTTCCTTCATCTTGCGATAACGCTGCATCATGTCGGTCTGTAGCTGCTGGGCCGAAGGCGGCGTCCAGATGATGGCGTTGGCGCCGGCGGCGATGGTTTCACGGATGCTCTCTGGCGTCTTGCCGCCCGGCGCGATGAGCGGCAGGTTGGGATAGTGCTTGCGCAGCTCGCGTAGGACCTGGGGCGTGTTCTTGCCGGCGGCGATGTTGAGAATCTTGGCTCCAGCGCGCACCTTGGCGTGGGCATCGTCGTCGCAGCGAACGACCGTAGCGATGACGGGGATGTCGGCGATGTTGGTGATGTGCTCGACCATCTCGGCGGTGGCGGGGGAGTTGACCACGCATCCCGCCGCGCCCTGCATCTCGGAGACGGCTGCCATCTGCACGGAGCGCTTACCAGTGGTGGTGCCACCGCCCACACCTACAAAGACCGGGCACTCGGCGACGGTCAGCAGCGCTTGCGTAATGGCGGGCTGCGGCGTGAAAGGGTAGACCGCAAAGACGGCATCGGCGTTGGAGTTGCGGATAACCGCGACATCGGTGGTGTAAATGAGCGACTTGATGCGGCGGCCAAAGATCGTGAAGCCGCTGGCCTCCTCAATCTCGTCAGGCATGCGAAGGGCCGCCTTGCGCAAACGCCCGTCGATGGGCAGGGGCTCCATAGGGAGCAGGCCGTTGGGCGTGACGGCTACCTGGGGCTCGGTAAATTCGTCCGCAAGCTCGACCTCGGAGAAATCGACCGAGGCGACGATGTCCTCGTGAACCTCGGCGGGCACATCGATGGGAGCTTGGTCGTTTGCCGCGGCGGGCGTGTCGAAGGAGCTGGTGCCGACGAAGTCGTCGACGCGTTCGTTTAGATCGTTGAGGGTATCCATGGAGGCTCGATTCTATGTGATGACGGCCGGGAGGGTGCCGGCGGCGTTGTGCTTGCTAAATCGTTTGACGAGTTGATTTTTCCCCGCCGAGTCATCCGTTAGACCGAAGGGCCGGCGAACGTGAAGGAGCTGTGGTGGCGGGAATCGAGGTGCTATCTTGAAAGTCCCGTATGCAAAAGAAAGGTGACGCGGTATGGAATTCTCGGCAATGTTGGGCTCGATTGGCCTGTGTGTGGGCGCAATCGTTGCCGCCGCGGTCATCTACTTTGTGGTCACGGCCATTAAGGGTAAAAGGGCCGAACGCAAGGAGCGCGCGATGCTTAAACAGCATCGCGACCAGCAGGGCAAACGCGCACGGAGATAGCTTGTTGAGTTTTGGATCCGTGCGCTAGCTGCGTTTTCGGATCAGGGCAATGTAGAAGCCCTCAAAGTCGCGGCTAGGCGGAATGGTGAGCGTGCCGGGCATACCGTTGGCGACGGACGAGACGTGGCCGGCGGCGATGGCCTCGGTGAGGGCGTTGCTCTCGACGCGTGGCTCTTCGCCAGCTTCCTGGGCGCGGCGCGTTTCACTTTCGCTCGGCGTGCCATCGAGGGGGATGAGCTCGCAGTCCATATGCTTGTCGAGGGCCTCTTGCAGGGCGTCCTCGTTTTCCTGCGGCAAGATCGAACAAGTCGAATAGGCGAGCGTGCCGCCCGGTTTGAGGGCTCCCATGGCGCGGTCCAGAAGTGCTCGCTGCGAGCGGGCGCACTTGCTCAGCAGCTGCTCGGTCAGGCCGCGCAGGCTTTTCTCGTTGCCGCTGATGACGGTGCCCGTGCCGGTGCAGGGGGCGTCGAGCAGGATGCGATCGAAGCGGAAGAACTCGTCGAGCTCGCGTGCGTCGATGCGCATGACGGGCACGTTTTTGGCACCCTGGCGGTGGAGGTTTGACTCGAGCTTTTCGGCGCGGGGAATGCTCATCTCGCAGGCGGTGAGGTGTGCCTGTCCCTGGGTGAGGGCGGCGATCTGCGTCGTCTTGCCGCCGGGGGCCGCGCACATGTCCAGGATGTCCTCGCCGGCCTGAGCGCCCAGCACGAGTGGCGGCATCATGGACGACAGACTCTGAAGGTAGATCTTGCCGTCGCGATAGATGTCGAGGTCCCACAGGTCGGAAACCTGGGCCTCGGGCAGGATGAAAGCGTCCGGGTACCAGGCGACGGTTTGGTGGGCGATGCCGGCTGCGTCGAGCGCGGCGGCGATGTCCTCGGCGGTTGCCTTGAGCGTGTTGGCGCGCAGCGTGACCGGGCGTGTGACCGCGGCGCCGAAGCCCTCGATCATAAGCTCGGCATCGGTGGGCGCATAGGCGCCGGCGACCGTGTCGACCATAAAGCGCGGAAGGTCGGCGGCGGAGGGTTGGGCGGCAAGCTGGTCAGAAAGCTCGGTAGCAGCAAATTGCCTAAGCTTGAGCTCGGGCTTAACCTGCTTTTTCTGCTTACGACGACGCGGCTTGGACATCCGTCTTTCCTTCCACCTAAATGATTATTCTGGGACGGGGATTAAAAAATCATTTAATGATCCCCGTCCCAAAAAGACTACTTTGCGTCGCCCGGGAATGATTTTTTAATCCCCGTCCCAGAATAATCATTCCCGGGCGCGTTGCTGTTGCCTAGTACTGGCTCTCGTGCTTGCTGAAGAAGTCGAAGCGCGGGGGCAGCGGCTTCACGCGGTGCTCGCCGGGCTTCTCGCCCAGGCTCTCCACAAACTCATCCGTGGAGGCGAAGATGTTATCCCAGCTAAAGAAGGCGACCGGGTCAACGTCGAAGTACTCGCAGATGAGCTCGCAGCCGGCAGGGACGATGCCGTGCATCAGGACGGTCGCCACGCGCAGCTCGGTAAAGGCGTCGACGAGGGCCTGCGTCATCGCGGCATTGGCCGGCTCGCCCTCGAGCTTGTTGGCGGCCTTGGAGGCGTCGCTCCAGCGCTTGTTGGCGGCACGCAGGTAGTCGTCGCACACGGCGAGCGCGCGGTGCGTCTCGAACTTGTACATGGCTTGCTCAAAGGCGAGAGCTGCCTGCTCGGCGGCTTCGACCACGGTGTCAGAAGCGGCACCGGCGGGGATGCAGCCGTTGCGGTAGGGGCTCTCGTCGCCCTCCTTGATGGCGACGCCGTAGAAGCAGCTGCGGGCCAGGCGGTTGAAGACGCCGGTCAAAAGGGCGCTCTCCTTAAGGGCCGGATCGATAACGCGCTTGTCGTCGCAGGCACGCACCTCGTTGCCGTCCTTGTCCTTGCCGGTCACACGCGTGTCGTATGCCTTGGGGCTAAAGCTCACCGGCTTCTCGGATAGGCCGAGCGACAGCCAGTGCGCGCGCATCTGCTCGCAGGTGTAGTGGTTGAGCAGGTCGTCTGCCGGCGGGGGAGGGGTCTGCGAGGACGAGCTCGCCTTTTTGCCCATGTAGAGCAGGTGATAGCAGGCGCTGACGGTGCTCTGCGTAAGGTCCCAACCCAGGGCCTCCCACATGGCGGTTTGCGCGATGCAGTAGAAATAGATGTTGTCCTGACCGATGAACTGGTAGATCTGCGCGTCGTCCGAGCACCACCAGTCGCGCCAGTCGAGCGAGCTGTGCTGGTAGGTGGGCGCGGGGACCTGCGTGGAATCGGCGGCGGGCTCGCCCATGAGGGCGGCATCCTGGGCGGCGACGCCCTCGGTCACGCCGGCTGCCTTGGCATCGCGCGCGAGCACGGTACGCGTATAGCTGATGGGCGCCCACAGGCTCTCGGGCCAGCACCAGCAAGTGACGTCGTTCACGCCGTCGACCTCGGGCACCGGAACGCCCCAGTCGATGTTGCCGGTGATGCGAAAGGGCACGAGCGCCTTGCCGCTGCGGAAGCGCACGCCGCCGTTGGCGAGCACCGCGTGGGCATCGTCGCGCTCCTTCCAGCTGGGGAAGGTGACGGTAAAGCTGCTCTTGTTGCCCTCGGGCTCCAGCACGGTGTGCTCGGGGAGCTGATCCTCGACGGCATCGAAGGCCTCGCGGAACTTGTTTTGGATGTAGAGCTGTGCCGGCAGCAGCCACTCCTCCATGGTCTTGGAGACCACGGAGCGAACCTGCGGGTTCTGGGCGAGCTTGGCGGTATAGGTCTTCATAAAGTCGAGGTAGGCGGGTAGGTCGAAGTAGAGGTTGTCGACCGGGCGCAGCTCGGGCACCTCGCCGGTGAGCTGGCTCTTGGGTGCGATGAGCTCTTCGGGCTCAAACTGGTGGCCCAGATCGCACTCGTCGGCATAAGCCTTCTCGGACTTGCAGCCCTGGATGGGGCAGCGGCCGATCACCTGACGGCCGTTGAGGAACGTGCCGGCCTTGGCATCGTAGAACTGCAGCGTGGAGCGCTTGGAGATGGTGCCCTGCTCGTGCAGGCGCTCGATAATCTCGGCGGTAACCTCGTTGTGAATCTGCGCAGCTGGCTCAAGGCCTGAGCCGCCGTAGATGTCGCAGCTGATGTTGTAGTTGTTGAGGGTCGCGGCCTGGCGGGAGTGGTTGGACTCGACATACTCGCTAATGGACTTGTCGTAGCCCTCGTTCTCCTTGAGCTTGCGGTAGCTCTCCATGATGGGCGAGCCGTAGCAGTCGGTGCCCGAGGTGAAGATGACGTT
>USAX01000030.1 GCA_900552705.1 uncultured Collinsella sp.
AAGTCGCCGATGCCGACGGACTCAGCAACGTTGGCGCCGGTGGCCATAGCGAGCTTCATGGCCTCCTCGACGTTGTCGCGATCCCTGTACCACTTGTGCAGGAACGCAGCGAGGGTGCAGTCGCCGGCGCAGACGGAAGAGACAAGCTTGATGTTGAACTCACGCTTGGCATACCAGATGTCCTCGCCGTTGGAGAAGTAAGCGTCACCGCGGCTACCACGGGTGAGCAGCACGTTCTGGACGCCGGCCTCGTGAGCCAGCTTCATGGCAACGCGGACCTCGTCGTCGGTGTCGACCGGCACGCCGAAGATAGCCTTCATCTCGTGATGGTTCGGCTTAATGAGCAGCGGCTTCTTGTGAGCGAGCTCCTTGAGCTTGTCGGAGGACAGGTCCAGGACGACGTCGGCGCCGCGGGCCTGAGCGTGCTCCATGACCTGAGTCAGGAAGTCAGGCGTAGCTTTGGGAGGCACGGAACCGGAGACGATCAGGCACTCAAGGTCGCCCGCGGTGTCCAGGATGTTGTAGAGCTCCTCCTGGTGCTGCGGCGTGATCGGAGCACCGGGGTTGAGGATGCCGTACTCGTGCTGGCCATCGTTGACGTAGGTGTTAATGCGCGTGATACCGTCGGTCCAGACCGGGCGGCAAAGGCAACCCAGGTTCATGACCTCCTCGACGATGAACTTGCCCGTGAAGCCGGCGAAGAAACCGAGCGCGACGGTGTCGACGCCCATCTTCTTAAAGGCGAAGGACACGTCGAGGCCCTTGCCGTTAGCCGTGTAGCTGGCCGAGCCGGTGCGGACGTTCTCGTCGGGCTCGAGCGGAGAGCTCGAAACCGTCATGTCGACAGCCGGGTTAGCGGTTAGCGTGTAGAACATTTACAGTACCCCCTGTATATGTGAGGGCCGCGTGGCCGGCCCATTCCAACCACGCGGTTACCTCTGATACCAAATTAGCGAGCTGCGGACTCGAGCAGTGCCTTGACCTCGGCAGCGGTGTTGCAGGCGAGCGCCTTCTCGGCAAGCTCGTCGCACTCGGCCTTGGTCCACTGGCTGATGGTCTTGCGGGCGCGCAGGATGGACGGAGCGCTCATCGAGAACTCCTCCAGGCCCCAGCTGATCAGCAGCGGCTCGAGCAACGGATCGGCAGCGGCCTCGCCGCACATACCGACCATGATGCCGGCCTTCACGCCGCTCTCGATGATGTTCTTGAGCGAGCGGAGCACGGCGGGATAGTAAACCTGGTACAGGTTGGAGATGGTGTCGTTGCCACGGTCGGCGCACATGGTGTAGCCGATCAGGTCGTTGGTGCCGATGGAGAAGAAGTCGGCGACCTCGGCCAGGCGGTCAGCGAGCAGCGAGGCGGCAGGCGTCTCGACCATGATGCCGACCTCGATGTTCTCGTTGAACTTGCGACCCTCTTCGGTCAGCTCGGTCTTGCACTGCTCGACGAGCTCCTTGACAGCCAAGACCTCCTCGACGCAGGTGACGAGCGGGATCATGATCTTGACGTCACCGAAGGCACTGGCGCGCAGCAGGGCGCGGAGCTGGACCTTGTACTGGTCGGGGTTGGCCAGGCAGTAACGCACGGCGCGGAAGCCCATGAAGGGGTTCTCTTCCTTGACCATGTGCAGGTACGGAATCTCCTTGTCGCCACCCACATCGAGCGTGCGGATGATGACCGGAGCGCCCTTGAGCGCGCTGGCGACCTTACGGTAGGCGTTGAACTGCTCCTCCTCGGAAGGAAGCTCAGCAGAGTCCATGAACAGGAACTCGGAACGGAACAGGCCAATAGCCTCGGCGTCGTGATCGAGCGCGTTGGGCACGTCATCGGGGTTGCCGATGTTGCAGGCAATGATCTTCTTGATGCCATCGGCAGTCACGGACGGCTTGCCGCGGAAGGCCTCGAGAGCCGCCTTCTCGGCAGCGAAAGCCTCGGCCTTAGCAGTGTAGGCGGCAAGCGTCTCCTCGTTGGGATCGGCCTCAACGATACCCTTGCCACCGTCGACGACAACGGTCATGCCGTTGCGCAGTGCGGTGCAGCTGTTGGAAACCGAAAGGACAGCCGGGATCTCGAGGGCGCGCGCAATGATTGCGGAGTGCGACGTGCGGCCACCAGTCTCGGTGACGATACCGGCAACGTGGGCCTTATCGATCGTGGCGGTCATGGACGGCGTGAGGTCGTGCACGACAACGACGGTGTTCTCGGGCAAGACGGAGAGGTCGACGACCTCCTTGCCCAGCAGCTCGGCCAGAATGCCAGTACGGATGTCGGCGATGTCGGCCGCGCGCAGACGGAACATCTCATCGTCCATGGACAGGAACATGTTCTCGAACATGGTCGAGGTGTCCATGAGCGCCTGCTCGGCGCAGGTGCCGCCGTCAATGGCGGCGTTGATGGCGTCGGTCATGCCCGGATCCTGAGCCAGGACAATGTGTCCGCTCATGATCTCGGCCTCGGCCTCGCCCACCGTCTCCTTCATGTGGTCGGCCTGAGCCTGGGTCTTCTCGCAGAAGACCGAAAGAGCGGTCTGATAGCGCTCCTTCTCTGCTGCCGAATCAGCAACCTCGTGCGGCTCAAACGTCAAGTCGGGATCGACGGCGACCATAACGGTGCCGATACCGATGCCCTCGGAAGCGTTGACTCCCTGATACATTCCCATTCCTCTCTCCGTGTCATGTGATAAAGCGTTTTGCCATATCCATGACAAAAGAGCGCAGCTACCTTAAGACAGGTCACTGCGCCCCCAAATATGAACTTAGTTGTTCAACATGCGACCCGTTTGAGTTCTACTCGCCAAGACCGCTCTTGATGAGCTCGATGGCAGCAGCCAGAGCCTCGGCCTCGTCGGCGCCGTCGCACTTGACCTCGACCTCGGTGCCGCAGGGGATACCAGCAGCCATGAGGGCCATCGGGGACTTGCCGTTGACCTCCTTCTCGGGGGTGACGACCGTCACGTCACAGGCGTACTTGCCCATGGTGGAGGCGAAGAGGCCAGCCGGACGCATGTGAAGACCCTGCGGATTGACGAGGGTAGCCTTCTCAGAAACCATAATTGACTCCTTTTTTGTGTTTAACCCCTGTCATGCATGCGGCAGGAGTCAGATTCACGACGTTGTTTATATTAACTCACATCAAACGGTTTTTCATGGTTTGTCGCACGAATGGTGGGACAGAGTTCGTTCGCTGTCCGCTCGCCTGCGGGGCGGGGGGGTTGAGTTTGCTGCTCTACAGTCGGGCGCAGGACGGAAAGCACATTAAGGGCTTTCTTTTGCGTGCGGAACCAACGAAAAATTTAACCGCCCCGCCCGGCAGGCGAGTTGCGGAAACTCGGATGGTCCAGAGCAATATCGTGCGAAAGGAATTCTGGCTGAATTTTTGTCCGCACGGACGATCTAATAGACAAGCCGCGCTATCCCCTTCTTCTAACTTGCGGTGAAATATGGACTGATTTTGGGGTTGAAACGTTTAAACAGCCCTTATTTCACCGCAAGTTAGAAGAAGGGGGATGAAAAAGGCGGAGGCCCTGGGGAGGGACTCCGCCTTATATACAGGGGGGCGATGTTATTCGCGTACTGTGGAATTAGACCAGGCGGGCGTTGATCGTCTTGGCGATCTCGGCGGCGTCGGTGGAACCCTTGACGGTGGCACGGAAGTCCTCGTCCATGAGCGCCTCGGCGACCTTGGACAGGATCTTGAGGTGCGTGGTGCCAGCCTGTGCACCAGGGATGAGCAGGGCGATGCCCACGTTGACGGGAGCGCCGTCCATGGTGTCCCAACCGGTCACGCCGGATTCGTCCTTGACGACGATGACGGCAGCCTCGGTAATGGCGTCGGACTTGGCATGCGGAATGGCGAAGCCCTCCATCATGCCCGTGGTGCCCTCGGCCTCGCGGGCCAGGAAGGCGTTCATCACGGCGTCGGCGTCGCTGGCGATACCGGCCTTGACAGCCTGGTTGGAAACGAAGCTCAGAGCCTCGTCACGAGAAGCGAAGTCCTCGGCGACAAAGACATTCTCGACCTTCACGAAGTCGGCAGCCTCGGCCTTAGGGGCCTCAACGGCAGCGGCCTTGGAAGCCTCAACCGGCTTGGCTACAGGAGCGGCCTTCTGATTCTTCTCGAAGTCGTACTTCTTGAAGGCCACGAACAGGATGCCACCGACCACAGCGCCGATGAGGATCGCGAGGACCCACAGCGGACCGTTCTCGACAACGGGCAGGACCAGGAAGCCACCGTGGGGCGCCGGATCGTGGACGTTGAACATAATGGTCAGGATCGAAGCGATGGAGGAACCGAGCATCATGATGGGCATGACCGGCCAGATGTTCTTGGTCATGAACGGAATGGCGCCCTCGGTGATGTGGGTGCAACCAAGAATGAGGTTGACGATACCGGCGTCGTGATCCTCCTGGCTGAAGTACTTCTTGCCGACAACGACAGCGAAGGTGGTGATCAGCGGCGGAACGATGCAAGCTGCGGAGACGGCAGCCATGAAGTTGGTGCCGAAATTGTAGGTATCGGTGCCAACGCCGGCAGCCAGTGCCTCGGTGAGCATGGCGGTACCGGTGACGTAAGCAGCCTTGTTGACCGGGCCACCCATGTCAAAGGCGCACATGCAGCCGATGGCAAGACCCAGGACAACGGCGCCAGAGGCGGACAGGCCCTTGAGGAAGTCCATCATGGCGGTGTTGATGGCAGCCATGGGGCCGGAGATGCCGAGCATGACCAGACCGACGATGGCGGTCGAGAACAGCGGGTACAGGAAGATAGCCTTGAGGCCGTCCAGGTTCTTGGGCAGACCGGCAAAGACCTTCTCGAGCAGCAGGATGACATAGCCAGCGAGGAAGCCGCCGACGATGCCGCCCAGGAAGCCGAAGCCCACGCCGGCGCCACCGGCGTCGATCATGCCGGTCTCGGCGTTAACAGGCAGGCCCTGAATGGCGATCATACCGGCAACAAAACCAGGGACGAGCGCCGGGCGCTTACCGATGGACTCGGCGATGTAGGCGGAAAGCACCGGAACCATGAGGTTCATGGCGATGCCGCCGATGATCTTGAGCATCGCAGCAAAGCTGTTGTAGTCAGACGCCGTCGAATCGAAGGACGTAATGCCCCACAGGAACGAGACGGCGGTCAGGACACCACCGGCAACGACGAAGACCAGCATATGGCTGACACCGTTCATAAGGTGCTTGTAGATGACGTGGCCGATGGACTCCTTCTCCTCGGCCTCGTCCTCGACATCGGCAGCGACTGCAACCGTGCTGTCGCCCTTGGCGGCGAGCGCGCGGTCAATCAGCTTACCGGCGGCCTCAACGGACAGGGCCTTGGAAACACCAACGGAAACCATGGGCTTGCCGGCGAAACGCTCAGCCTGGACATCCTTATCGGCTGCGACGACGACGGCCTTGGCACCGGCGATCTCGCTCTTGGTGAGCTCGTTCTCGACACCGACCTGGCCATGGGTCTCGACCTTAATGGTCAGACCTCGCTCGGCAGCTGCCTTCTCCAGCGCCTCCTTCGCCATGAAGGTGTGCGCGATGCCGGTCGGGCAACCGGTGGCGGCGATGATGTCAAACTTAGCCATGTGTCCCTCCTTTTTAAGTTTTGCGCCCGCAGGCGCTCCCCTACACGCGCGTCCTTGCGCGCTTTTCCACAACTGAAAGATACCAACCTACCGTCCGCGTGAGAAGAGACAAGGCGCAATTCTCCGGTGAAAGGTTCTTTCATAACCGTAAACGGTAGGTGAAAGTTTACCATCAACACTTGAAACGGCAAGGTGTATCTTGTTATTGAAAATCCCCCTATACTATGACATTACAAAACGATTCCGATTTTCATGCCAACCAGGAGCCATCCATGACCGATAGTAGCAAGAGCGCACTTTCCCTCATTAGTACCCATCAGGGATACAGCGAGTCCGAGCAGCGCATTGTCGACTATATATTGGAGCACCAGTCCGAGGCGCCACGCCTCACGGCGGCTCAGCTCTCGCGCGCCGCCGCCACGTCCGAGGCGACCGTTTCGCGCTTCTGCCGCAAGCTTGGCTTTGGCAGCTTCCGCAGCTTTCAGTTTTCGTTGGCGAGGGATTTGGAAAGCCAGCGCAACGAGGGCCTGACTGACGAAGTCTCGCTCGACAATATGGAGCAGAGCCTTAAGAACATCCTGGCTGCCAAGGTGAGCGAGCTTAATGCGACCATCGACGGGATCGACCACGATACGTTGGCGGCTGTTGTGCATGCCCTTAAGCATGCAGGGGTTATTGAGTTTGCGGCTGTGGGCAATACGAACGCGGTCGCGCTCGATGCGACATTTAAGTTTTCGCAGCTGGGCCTTCGCTGCATGGCGAGCACCATCAGCGAGACCTCGATCGGGTTTGCGCTCACGCTACGCCCCGGCGACGTCATCGTGCTCATCTCAAACTCCGGCAAATCGCGCCGACTGAATCGCATGGCAAAAGCTGCTCGCGACTGCGGTGCAACCGTAGTCGTCATCAGCAGCGACAGCAAATCCCCGCTCGCACGCCTGGCAGACTATACTTTTAATACCGTCAACCACGAGGCGTTGCTGACGACGGGCGACTTTGCGTTCTCCAAGATCAGCGCCACGATGATCATCGAAGTTATCTACAACTTCCTGCTGCCCGAGATTGAAGACGCTCGCGAACATATCAGCTACTACGAGGAGCTCATCCAGCCGGACAAGGTCGTTGAGTAAAACGCGTAGTGGGACAAAAATTTCAGTCTATTTTGTCCCACCAACACCGCTGATACAACTTAGCCTCGAGCTTCTTCGAGCATCTGCTTTGCGTGGGCCAAGCTTGCCTCGGACTGATCGCCGCTCAGCATTCGGGCGATCTCTGCGGTACGGGCGTCTCCCGTCACCTCGTCCAGATGCGTCTGGGGAACATCGCCGGGTTCCTTGCTCACCACGTAGTGCTTATCGGCCATAACGGCGACCTGCGCCAGGTGCGTAACGACTATCACCTGATGCGTCGCGGCAAGATCGGCCAGCACACCAGCAAGAGCACGAGCCGTGGAGCCGCCGACACCGGCATCGACCTCGTCAAACACCAGCGTATCGACACCGTCCGCATTACCCAAGACCACCTTGCTCGCCAGCATAACGCGGCTGAGCTCGCCGCCCGACGCAATGCGGCGCAGGGGTCGCGGCGTCAAGCCAGCACCGCTGCGATACAAAAGCTCGTAGCTCGAAGGACCCGCCGGCGTCCACTCGGCGCGCGGAAGATCACGCGACTCCCAAACGAGCTCGGCGCCGCCCATCTCCAAGCGTGCCATCTGACGACCAACCTCGTGGCAGAAGCGCGGGGCCGCCGTATTGCGAGCGCGCTTAAGCGCCTTGGCAGCGGCAAACAACTCGCGCTCGACAGCACCAAGTGATTCACGCGCCTTTTTGATCTGTTCATCGCCATCATCGACCAGGGACAGCAGCTCTTGCGAGCGATCGCGCATGGCAAAAACATCGTCCATGGTGGGACCCCACTGACGCAACAGGCCCTTGAGGTCGGAATACCGCTCACGCATGCGAGCGAGCTCGCGCGGGTCGAAGGCGACGCCATCGCGATAGGCACGAAGCTCGTTCGCGCTATCCTCAAGGGAGATGCAGGCATCCGAAAGCGCATCGGCAATGTCGCCCAGTCTGCGATCGACGGTAGCCATACGGGAAAGCTCTGCAACGGCGCTGTTCACGGCATCGAGCGCTCCCCCTTCGGCGGCAAGCGATGCATGGGCATCGTTAGCCGTGGCAACCAGTACCTCGGCATGTTCGGAGCGCGGCAGCAGTTCCTCGAGTTCCTCATACTCGCCCGGCTTGGGGTCGACCTCGGCGATGCGCTCGAGGGCGAAACGCGCTTCCTCGACGCGACTCCCCTGCGCGCGTGAGGCTTCCTCCACGCGACGGACCTCCTTGGCAGCCGCACGCGACGCCTTGAAGCAGGCACGGTAACGGTCGAGCGCCTCGAGCGCAGAGCGACCAGCCCAGGCATCAACCATGGCAACATGATGCGCCGGATCGAGCAGACGCTGATGTTCATGCTGGCCGCACAGATCCATCATCACGCCGACGCGCTCGGAAAGCTCGCGCACGCTGGCGATGCGGCCGTCAATCTTGACGCGGCTGCGGCCCTCGGCAGAAAGGCTGCGCTGCACGGTAAAGCCCTCCGTGTCGTGCGGGCCGTCGAACAAGCGCGCCTCGACGCTCGCCAGCGCCTCTCCCTCGCGCACGGTCGACGAATCTGCACGCTCGCCCAAAATGAGCTTGAGCGCCGAGAGCAGCGCGGTCTTGCCGGCACCGGTCTCGCCAGTCAAAACCGTTAGGCCCGCACTCGGCACCAGCGTCGCCTCGCGAATGAGTGCAATGTTGGAAACCTGCAGCTCATCGATCATGACGGACTCCATAGAATACGCGGCTCACCGAGTTATAGAAGCTCTCGGGGCCGTAATCCAGCAGCAGAACATCTCCGGGCCCGCGGCGCACGGCCACGCTCTCGACCGTGCCATCGCAGGTAATAAACTGTCCGTCGATGGCAATCGCCGGCACGCTCGGGCGATCATCAGACATAAAGATCTCAACGACATCACTCGGCGAGGTCAAAAAAGCGCGAGCCTGAATGGTATGCGGAGCGATGGGCACACAGACCATACCCGTGTAATCGGGGCTGACAATGGGGCCGCCGGCGGAAAGCGCGTAGCCGGTGGAGCCGGTCGCCGTCGAAACGACGACACCGTCGCCGCGAAGGCGGTCGATATGATGGCCGGACACCGTGATGTCAAACTCAACCATATCGGACAGGGGGCCGCGCGTAAGTGCCATATCGTTGAGGGCAAATGTGCGCACGACATCCTTCGTGCCGTCTTCTCGCACGGACACGATATCCGCGGCGATGGTGGCGCGGCGGCTCACGTGCAGCTCACCGGACAGAGCATCGCTCACGACCTGCAGAATGTCGCGCTCCTCGGGGCTCGCAGCAGTTAAAAAGCCCAGGTGACCATAGGAAAGACCAAGGATAGGAATCTCGCGATGGTTGAGGATGCGGGCAGCGCGCAGCAACGTACCGTCGCCGCCGAGCGTAATGACCAGATCTGAGCCATCAATATCAGGCGTGCTTTGAATCTTCGATCGCTGGTCGGCAGCCCATGCGACCTCGTAGCCCTGGCGCGAAAGCCAAAGCTCGAGCATCAGGCCGCTCTCGACCGCCTCTTGCTTGTAGTAATTGGGAACCAGAAAGACCTTCATAGCGTTGCAGCTTTCTCGCTCAAAGCCGATACCTGGGATTGCAGCTCATCGTCGGTGCGTTCACCAGGGGCAAACCTTGTGCCGTACAGGAAAAACTCAACGTTGCCCTTAGCGCCATGGATGGGCGACACGCACACGTCAAGCGGGAACAGGCCCTTGGCGGCAAAAAGCTCAATCGCCGCCACGAGCGTATCGCGGCGGACGGCGGGGTCGGTCACGATACCGCGCTCGCCCACCAGCGCAGCCGGTGCCTCAAACTGGGGCTTTACGAGCGTGCAGAACGAACCCGAAGGCTTCAGGCACGCCAGCACCGCATCGATAATGTTCGCGATGCTGGTAAACGACACGTCGCACACAGCCAAGTCGATAGCGCTCTCATAGCCAAGCTCGGGTAACTGCGTCACGTTGGTGCGCTCATGCAGCGTCACGCGATCGTCCTGACGCAACGACCAATCAAACTGGGCGCGACCCACGTCCACCGAAACAACGGTCGCAGCTCCGCGCTTGAGCAGGCAATCGGTAAAGCCGCCGGTAGAGCAGCCTACGTCCAGGCAGGCAAGGCCCGTCGGGTCGATACAAAACGCATCGAGCGCACCCTCGAGCTTAAGGCCGCCGCGCCCAACGTACGGAATGCGCCCCTTCACGTGCAGAGGCAAGCCCGGGGTCACCTTAAGGCCCGGCGAAGTCAAGCGCTCGCCGCCACTCGAGACCAGGCCGGCCATAAGAGTGCGAAGGGCATCCGCGCGATCAGCGCAGATGCCCTGTGAAATCAGTTCGTCATCGAGACGCACGCGTTTCATGAATGCCATCAACCATTCGTATCCGGAGATGCGGCCTAGCTATCCTGGGATTCGTTTGCCGCATCCTCATCGTATTCCTGCTCGAGCTTATCGGCCTCACGCGGCGTCAGCTCAAACTTGTCGACCATATCGACCGCGCGGGAGCCCAGCTCAATCGCTTCGTCAAACAGATCGAGTGAACGCTCCAAGGACGTATCCTTGGAGCGAACGGTAGCGATGATCTGGTCCAGACGGTCCGAAATCTCGTCAAAGTTGCGGACAGAACCCTCTGGCATGGCTACTCCTCGACGGAGTCGGCCTCGACGGCCTCAGCAGCGTCCACATCCTCGGCAAGTACACCGGCGGTAGCACGAGCGGCAGCGACCTTGGCGGCAGCCTCAGCAGCCTGGGCCTCCTCGCGAGCGCGATCCTCGGCCAGCAGTTCCTGGTACAGGTCCTCGCCCGGCAACTCCTCGCTGCGCGCGATCTTGCCCAGCACGCCGTTGACGAACGACGCGGACTGGTCGGTGCCATAGGCCTTGGCAAGTTCGACGGCCTCGTTGATCACGATAGCGTCCGAGACCTCTTCGTCGGTGAGGAAGCGCATCTCGTAGACGGCGATACGCAGCAGATTGCGGTCGGCGCCGGGCATGCGCATAAGATCCCAGTTCTTGGCGACGGCGCGCAGGGCACAGTCGATGCGATCGATATGCTCGTAGGCACCGCGGCACAGCTCCAGCGCATAGGGGTCGAGGGGGCCCTTCGAGATCAGGAAATCGCCCTCGAGGACGCGCTCGAGCGGGCTGTCCGTGGCCTCGGCCTGGAACAGCAGCTGCAGCGCCTGACTGCGGGCAAGCGTACGCCCGCGATAAACCTTAAGGCTCAAAGGTTACTCCTTGGGGAAAACGAGGCCGTCGATGCAAACGTCAACGCGCTCGACCTCAACGCCCACCTGGGCATCGATGGCAGCGACCACGGCAGCGCGAACGGCCTCGGCGAGTTTCTTGAACGGATAGCCAAAGAACACCACAACGCGCACGGTGAGTGCGAGCTTGTCGCCGACGACCTCGGTCTCGACCGCCGGCTCGGAAGCCGGGGCCTTGGACGAGAGCATCATGGAGACAAGGTTGGTGGCAAGGTCCTTGACGCCAACGGAGGCGATGCCCTCGACATCGGACACGGCGCGCGAGACAATGGCGGTCAGAACATCGGGCGAAATGCCGATGCCGTCAATCTTGATTTCCTGGGGCATGAGTCCTCCTAGAAGAGTTGGTTGCTAGACGCGGGAGACGAACTTGCCGTCGCGGGTGTCAACCTTGATGACCTCGCCCTCGTTGAGGTACATGGGGACCTGGATGACAGCGCCGGTGTCGATCGTGGCCGGCTTGGTGGAACCCTGGACGGTGTCGCCCTTAAAGCCCGGGTCGGTCTGGACGATGGTGGTCTCGATGAACATCGGCGGAGTCACGCCCATGAGCTCATCGTCGGCGAAGAGCAGCTGGCAAATGTCGTTCTCGCGCAGCCACTTGGAGTTCTCGCCCACCATGTCCTCGGGAACGGGAACCTGCTCATAGGATTCGTTGTCCATGAAGATGTAGTCGGTGCCATCGTTGTAGAGGTACTGGAACTCACGGGTGGTGAGCATGACGCTCTCGAACTTGGTGCCGGCGTTGCAGGTGTTCTCGACGACGCGGCCGCTCTTGATGTCGCGGGTCTTGTAGCGCACAAACGCGCCGCCCTTGCCCGGCTTGACATGCTGGAACTCGACGATGGTGTAGACCTTGTCCTTAATGCGGAGACCGAGGCCGTTCTTGAAGTCGGCGGTAGAAATGGTAGGCATAGCGACCTTTCTTGTTATGGGCAGAACGCACAAGCGTCCAAATTACATACGAGCGAAATTATACACTTGCAGACGGCGCCTGCAGCGAGCGCATAAAAAGAGAACGCGGGGCGTCCGAATTGCTCCGGAGGCCCCGCCCCAAACTATCTACCGAAGTAGACTAGCAATCGATGACGTGAAGGTCATGCGGCGTCTTGGTGAAGGGCTCGTAGCCGTTCTCGGTGACCACGCCGTAGTCCTCCAGGCGCACACCGCCCACGCCGGGCAGGTAGACGCCGGGCTCCATGGTGATAACCGAGCCGACCTCGATGATATTCTTGCTGCGGTTGAAGTTAGGCAGCTCGTGGATGTCAATGCCCACGCCATGGCCCAGACCATGGTTGTAGTAATCGCCATAGCCGGCATCGCCAATGATCTTCTTGGAAAGCTTGAAAATGTCGTTGCCCTCGACGCCCGGATGAATGGCGGCAACGCACTCCTCGTGCGTACGGCGCACGAGCGCGTACAGGTCGAGCTGCTCCTGGGTAGGCTCGCCCATCACGACGGTGCGCGTCATGTCAGAACGATAATCGCAGTAGCCCGCGCCGTAATCCATGAGGACGAAGTCGCCCTTCTCGATCACGCGGTCGCTCGGAACGGCATGCGGGTTGGCGGTATTGGGGCCGCTCGCCACGATGGAGCCAAAGGCCAGGCTGTCGGCACCGTTGGCGAACATAAAGTTCTCGAGCTCGTTGCGAACCTGCTTCTCGGTCATACCGGGCTTAATAAATCCGAGCATGTGCTGGAAGGCGGCGTCGGTAATCGACTGCGCATGGCGCATGAGCTCGATCTCCTCGGCGTCCTTGATGGCGCGCATCTTGCGAATGTCGTCATGCATCAGCGGCAGCATGCAGGCGACGGAGCGGTCCTCCAGGCCACGCTGGATACCCTGGTAGAAGTTGATCTGCATGTCGTCCTCGACAGCGCAGACACGGCACTTGTTAGCCGCGATCTTGCCGGCGACCCAACCGGGGATGGTGCCCTCGTCCATGTCGTAGACCCAGGGGCTGCCGGCGGACGTGTTCTCCTCAAAGCTGTTGAGATAGCGTGAGTCGGTATGGAACAGGCACTGGTCGGCCGTAATAAATGCAGCGTGCGGGAACTCGAAGGTGTAGTCGAAGACGCCCTTCACGCCCGTGAGCCAACGAAGGTTGGCCTCGTCGCGCACGACGATAGCGTCGTAGCCGCGCTCAGCCATCAGGGCACGGACACGCTCGATACGACCGGCAGGACCGGCAGCAAACTCAGACATGCAGATTCCTTTCTTAGTGTCCTCATAAAAGCGGGACGGGCCTCGATCGAAAGATGGAATCGCGCGCGATTCGCAACCGATTGGAAACCCGCCCCTCAACATGATACGAAAGACGATGTATGTCAATAAATCCTAGAGAAGTTCTTTGCGAGAAGCCAAGTATGCGTGAGCATGGCGGTCGAGAACCTCGTCCTCAACGCTCGTTAGACGAATGGCGCCGAGCGCCGCGGGCAGCGGCAACATGCTACGGTTCGAGCGCGCAAACTGCTGCCTGCGGAACTTCTCGATAAACGCGGTAGGCTCCAGGTCGAAGGCAAGTTCATCGATGCCAAAGTCCTCCAGGCAGTCATCGACATCAAACACATAGTCGATATCGAAGTCGCAGGCATCGTGTGCTAGGCGCGCCTCAAAGCGCATGCCCTCGGACAACAGCTGGTAGGCAGGGACCTGCGACGCGGCATCGCCCAAGCAGACGCGCAGGGTACGCTCCCCCGTCTTGCCAAAGTCTAGAGCGTGGCGGGCGCTGGGATTCGTAGCCATCAGTACGTCCTTACGGGCAGTCTGAGACCACTGAACGGCATTGACGAGCGCGACCTCCTCGCCCGCGAGAATCTCGGGGACGGTCTCGGTAAACTGATTCCAGCGGGACTTGCTGCTCGAAAGCATGGTGCCAACAAGTACCACATAGCCAAGTTTGAGGTCATCGGGGTCCGCCTCGCGAACAAGATCAAGGTCACACACGACCAACCCCGGCTCGGGACGGAACGCGATAGCGGGAAGCGCATTCGCCGACGAGGCAACGAGCGGCCTCATGGTCGTCGCGACCGTGAGCATGGCGTCAAACGTCGTCGGCAGCAAGGCGCACTCGGTGCGACCGCACCACTGATTGGCACACCAGCAAACGACTGAGCAGGTCGCCGTGTCGCCGACAGCGACAACGAGATCATCGCAGGTAATGCCGTTAGCCGACAGCGCGCCAAAGACGGTATCGGCATCGACCAACGTAGCACCGGCAGGCGAAACCTCGAGGACGAGCGGCGACACGGCAAAACCGGCGTCAACCAGTGCATGCTCGACAACCTCGCCAAAACGCTCGGATGTGGCGTCGTTCCAAACCACCATCGCACGCTTAGGCTTGCCCACAGCCGAGGCAAACATGCGCGACAGCTCCTCGAACGCCCCCAATCCGACGCGGACATCGACACTGCGGTTTTGGAAATTGATAAGTTGACGGCGAATCATAGCAGTCCACGCTCCAAAAGCATCTCGGCACAAAGGTAGGAAACGTCCTCGAAGGACTTGTTGCGAATATCAAGGGTAATATCGGCCGCCTGGCGATACAGCGGACGGCGATGCTCAAACAAGCGCGCAGCGTGCTCGGGCGAGCGGAAATCGGGCCGGGTATCGGAGCGACGAATCTGGCGCAACGAGTCCTCAAAGTCGCCTTCGAGGTACACGCATGTACCCATCTCGTGCATCAGCTCAATGTTCACCGGCGTCTCGACGATGCCGCCCCCGCACGATACCAGCAGGCTGCGCTCGCTTTGAAGCGAACGGAGTGCCGAGGTCTCGAGCTCGCGAAAACGATCCTCGCCCTCGGTCTCAAATATCTCGGTCACCGACTTGCCACATCGACGCACAACCAAACGATCGGTATCGATGAATCGACGCTTGAACATAGTGCCCACATTGCGCGCAAGCGTCGACTTGCCCGCGCCCAAAAAGCCGATAAAGAAGATATGGTCGCAGCCGTGTTTGATGTGCTGAGACATGGCGAAACCTATTCCTCGCAGGGAAGGTCGCGCAGGGCCCGGCGCTCAAAGATACGGAAGATCTGCGTGTACCACAGGTCCTGGGTTGCCTGCGGCTTGACCAGAATAGTGTCAACGCCGGCAAAGTTACCGCTCCACACGTCCGTGTACAGTTGATCGCCGATCAGCACCGCCTCGTCTGCCGTGGCGCCGAGGCGCTTAAGACCCGCCTTCAAGGCAAACGGGGCGGGCTTCATGGCGTGGCTGATGGCCTCGAGTCCCAGCTCGCGTGCAGAGCTCATGACCTGATCGCGATGCCAGTTGTTGGACACCATGCACAGCTTAAAGCCTTTGGCGCGGGCGGTATCGAGCCAAGCGGAGACCGCGGCGGGAACCTGCTCGGTGTCGCGCGGCACCAGAGTGTTATCGCGATCGAGCAGAATGGCGCGTTTGCCGTCGGCCCACAGGGTATCAAGGTCGATGCGATCGACCGAGGCAACGTATCGTTTGGGGCTAAAAATCCTCATGCTAATTCCAAGACTGTTGATGCTCTTCATAGGTTTGCGAGAAGTACTCCTCGTCCTGCGTAATGTAGAAATACAGGTCATCGGAGTCGGTCGGCTCAAGCGTGGCCTTGAGCGCCTCGAGCGACGGAGAGCAGATGGGCGTGGGTGGCAGGCCCTCGTGCTTATAGGTGTTATACGGACTATCACTCTGCAGGTCGTCGGCGGTAACCTCGCCACCGGTGACATACATCATGGTCGCATCGCTGTTGAGATAGCGCAGACCGTCGAGCTTGCCGGCAAGGCGGTTGTAGAAGACCGAGGCCACGTGCGCACGTTGATCGGCGTTGAGGCCCTCGCGCTCAACGATAGAGGCCAAGTTGACGATGTCGTAGTCGGACATCTCCACACCGTAGCGCTCCTTGATCTTGGCTTCGCAGCTCGCAAAGTCAAGCGACTTGTACTCGGTCTTAAACTGATCGAGCATGGCGCGAATCACATCATCGGCCGTCGGCGAATCGCCCAGCGAATAGGTCTTGGGGAACAAGAAGCCCTCGAGCGAATCATTGGCCGCGCCCCTAAGGAAGCTATAGTCGTCCACGTAGTTGGAGGCCTTAGCCTGGTTGAGGAAGTCTTCCTTAGAGATGCTGTTGTAGGCCTGGGCCACACGGTCGGCGACTTGATCGACCGTCAAGCCCTCGGGAATCGTCAGCGCATTGGAGCCAGCGTTGGGGCCTTCCATGAGCTGCTGAACCACCTTAGTCGCGTCCATGAGCGTGGTGAACGAATAAGTACCAGGCTTGAGCGACATATCGGCGTTGAGCTTTTTCACCGCCGCATAGTAGTCCTTGGGATTTTCGACGATATGGTTCTCAGAGAGAATCGAGGCGATCGTATCGCCCGAAGCACCGTCAGGAATGGTCACCGTAACCTGCTGACCAGCCGTGAC
>USAX01000031.1 GCA_900552705.1 uncultured Collinsella sp.
GTGGATGCCCGCGCGCGAACCCTACTACGAGAGCCTCGCCCGCCACACCCCCATCTCGCGGATGGACACGGTCAACACGCCGCTCACGCTGGAATGCGCCGGCGGAGGGTATCTCGCCCTGCACGAGGCCGATCTGACGGACTACGCCAAAATGAGCCTCTACCCCGACGGAACCACCCTGCGCTGCCACCTCACCCCGTGGTCCACGGGGGTGAAGGTCTACGCACGGACGCCTTTCCGCACGCCGTGGCGCACGATGATCGTCGCCGACACGCCGGGCGGTCTGGTAACTTCGCGGCTCATGCTCAACCTCAACGAGCCGTGCCGCATCGAGTACACCTCGTGGATCCGCCCCGCCAAATATGTCGGCATCTGGTGGTCGATGCATCTCTTTCAGGAGACCTGGGCGCAGGGACCCCGCCACGGCGCCACGACCGAAAACGCGAAACGTTACATCGACTTCGCCGCGGAACACGGCATCGAGGGCGTGCTGGTCGAGGGGTGGAACGTCGGCTGGGACGGCGAGTGGACCAAAAACACGGACCGGATCCGCTTCACGGAGCCCTATCCGGACTTCGACATCGAAGCCGTTGCCGGCTACGCCGCCCAAAAGGGCGTGGAACTGATCGGCCACCACGAAACGGGGGCCGATACAAAGAATTACGAGGCCCAGCTGGAGGAGGCTTTCGCGTTCTATAAAAAGTACGGCGTCGATTACGTCAAAACGGGCTACGTCAATGTGCTGATGGACGGAAAGGAGCTGCACGACAGCCAGTACGGCGTGCGGCACTACCGCCGCGTGATCGAGACGGCAGCCCGCTGCGGCATGATGATCGACAACCACGAGCCGGTCATGCCCACGGGGATAGAACGCACGTGGCCCAACCTGATGACGCAGGAGGGCGTCCGCGGTCAGGAGTACAACGCCTGGTCGCCCGACGGCGGAAATCCGCCCGAGCACACCACCGTGGTGCCGTTCCTGCGCGGACTGGCCGGGCCGATGGACTACACGTTCGGGACGTTCCGTTTCGACAACCCCGTCTCGCCCTTCGCGCGGGTGCAGTCGACCATCGCGCGCGAGCTGGCGCACTACGTGGTGATTTACAGCCCGCTCCAGATGGCCTCGGACCTGCCCGAAAACTACCGCGGACACAAGGCCTTCGACTTCATCCGCGACGTGCCCACCGACTGGGAGCGGACGCTCGTGCCCCAGGCCGCGATCGGCGACTATGCCGTATTCGTGCGGCAGGACCGCAGCTCGGAGGACTGGTACCTCGGCGCCGTCACCGACGAGGAGCCCCGCACGGTCGGCGTGCCCCTCACGTTCCTCGCGCCCGGGGTGACCTACACGGCGCAGATTTACGCCGACGGCGAGGGCGCCGACTGGAAAACCAATCCCTATGCCGTTGACTACGAAGAGCGTCCCGTAACGGCCGCCGATACGCTGACCGTGAGCATGGCTTCGGGCGGCGGATGCGCCGTTAGGTTCGCCGCACCTGAAAAAACACCGATCCGATGAAAAAAATCCTGATTCCGGCCCTGCTGTGTCTGACGTTCGCCGCGGGCTGCACCTGTGAAAACACCATCCGCCGCCGGGCCGACGTGCTCGTCATCGGCGGCACGACCTCCGGCACGACGGCCGCCATCGCCGCGGCGCGGCAGGGCGTGCAGACGCTCGTCGTCGAGGAGACTCCCATGCTGGGAGGCATGCTCACGGCCCAGGGCGTATGCGCCACGGACGGCAATTTCGACCTGCCGTCGGGTCTGTGGAACGAGTTCCGCGACCACCTGCGGAAGCGTTACGGCGGTATCGGCGCGCTGTGGACGGGCTGGGTGAGCACCACCCTGTTCGAACCGCACGTGGCCGACAGCATCTTTCACACGATGGCCGCGGCCGAGCCGACGCTCGAGGTGGTGCACGGCTACCGCCTGACGGGCATCCTGCGCCGCGGAAAGCGGGTCACGGGCGCCGAGTTCACCGACGCGCGCGGGGGCCGCATGCTGGTGCGGGCCCGCATCACCGTCGACGCCACCGATCTGGGCGACGCGCTGCCGTTGAGCGGCACCTCATACCGTCTTGGCATGGACGCCCGCGCCGACACGGGCGAAGAGCTGGCTCCGGCCGAGGCCAACGACGCGGTGCAGGACCTCACGGAGGTGGCCATCCTCCAGGACTACGGGCCCGGCGCGGGCCGAACCACAGAGCGGCCCGCGGGCTGCGACCCCGCGGAGTTCGCCGGGCCGTACGACCTCTCGCCGCACCGGGGGCGCAGCGCCGCCACACACACCGTCCCCGCCCTGCGCAGAGAGACCGATTACTCGGCAACGCCGCCCCCGATGGCACCACCGAGCAGCGGGCCAGCGGTATAGGCGATATTGCTGTAGAACACCATGAGACCGTTCACGCGGGTACGGCCCTCGGTGGTCGACTCCAGGTATCCCGGAAACGCATGCGTACAGGTGTTGATAAAGCCGCCCGCAAGCCCCAAGACGCACGCGGCAAACACAAGCCCGGGGACAGACAACGGCGCCAACCCCACGCCAAGCGATAGCACCGCCGTAATCACGCACGTCACAAACGACGTCCGGCGCGGTCCAAAGCGGTCGATGACCGAGCCCGACACCATATTGCCCGCCGACGTCATAAGATTGCGTACGAGCGTAATGGCAGCAACCAAAAAGGCCGTGCCAGCCAAATCATACGTCGCCGCGCCGATAAGCCCTAAAAAGTACACCGCGTTGTTGGCGCACCATTGCAGGGACTCAATAAGAATCAGCCTGACCTCTGCCGGCGTCAGGCGCATTGCTTCGCGATCCTTCGCGAACATACGAACTCCCTCTATACAAGTAAGGGGATGGAGGGCATAGGCCCGCTCCATCCCCTTACCAGGTTGCAATGACAGTCTATGCAGCCGGGCCCTTACGCCAGCACGCCGAAGAACGCGCCGACGATGCCCACGACCATGGTGGCCACGATCAGCACCATGGGGTTGATCTTCTTGGACAGCAGCCAGTAGTACAGCCAGAAGGCGATCATGCCGAGCATGCCGGGCATGATGCCGTCCAGGATGTCCTGGAGGGTCTGGGCGTCGTCGCCCGAGCCGATGGCCACCGGGATGCTGGCCCAGAACATGTCCTTGCACATGGCGCCCACGACCATGACGCCCACGATTCCCACGCAGGTCATGATCTTCTGCATGAGGCCGGTCCTCTGGGCCTCGTCCAGGAAGCCCACGCCCAGCTCGTAGCCCTTGACGGCGCCCCAGATGCGCAGCGCGAAGCCGGGGACGTTGTAGATGAGCAGGAAGGCGATGGGGCCGAAGGGGTTGCCGGCCTGGCACAGGCTGATGCCCACCGCGGCGGCGACCACGCGCAGCGTCGACAGGAAGATGGAGTCGCCGATGCCGGACAGCGGGCCCATGAGGGCGGCCTTGACGTCGTTGACGCTCTCGGGCTCGATCTCGCCGCGGGCGACCTTCTCCTCCATGGCCATCGCGATGCCGCCGACGAACGGGGCGAACTGGACGGTGATGTTGAAGAACGCGCAGTGGCGGTGCAGGGCCTCGGCGTAGTCGTCGGGGCGGCCGGCGTAGATCTTCTTGAGCATGTTGGCGACCATCAGGCAGAAGGCGATGTTCATCTGCTTGTAGTAGGTCCAGGAGAACTCCATGCCCAGGGCGCCGACGTTGACGGCGCTCTTGACGAGGTCGGAGCGCGTGATCTTGTTCTCGGGACTAGAAGTCATCGTCCTCATCCCCTTCCGCGGAGAGCTGGGGCTGGGCTCCGCCCAGGCCGAGCAGGTCGAACTTGTCGATGCCGATGATGATGGCGATCAGGGCGACGCCCAGGACGGGCACGTTGGCGTAGGAGCACAGCAGGAAGCCCAGGAAGTAGAAGGGCACGAGCTGCTTGGTGAGCACCAGGCGGCCGAGCATGGCGAAGCCCATGGCCGGCAGGATGTTGGCGGCAACGCCGCAACCGTCGATGATGAAGGGCGGGATGAAGTCGAGCAGGCCCTGGATGGCGTCGGAACCCAAATAGAAGGCGCCGCCGCACAGCAGGAAGTACTCGACGCAGCCCCAGATTCCAATTCCCCAATGAACGGCGTAGATGCCTTTGAGGTTTCCCTTGAGGGCGAACTTGTCTGCCATATCGACAAACACAGGGAACAAGGCATTGGTAATGTTGCCGATCGTCAGTGCAAGGACGGCGATGGGCATGGCGAGCGCGATGGCCGTCTCGGTACCCTGACCGAGCTGAATGGCAAACGCGCAGGCGAGCACGCCGCCGACGGTTTCGTTAGGCGGCACGTAGGCGCCGATGGAGATCGAGCCCATGAACAGCAACTCCAGGCTGGCGCCAACGGCAAGGCCAGTCTGCAGGTCCCCCAGCACCAGGCCCACGAGCGGGCACAGGACGATGGGGCGGAACGCGTAGAGGGTGCCGAGCTGGTAGTCGAGACATCCAAAAGCTCCGACTAAGCCGACGAGGATTGCTTGGACAAGCATAGTTCCTCCCAATAAGGAATCTCGAACCGTCGTCACTCCCGTCGCGCGCGTTATTGATATCAATCCGGGAGTTTGACCACACGGTCCGAACCGCACCTGGCGTGCTGCTAACACCCATACCAGGCACAAATGATTTGATACCAATTATAGGTATGCAGGTTCGCCTTATTTAATACCAGTCGCTCAGCGGGGTGTTTTTTACCGTAAACGGCAGGCGCATCCCATTAGGCACGCTCTTTGTTTCGATGGCGGACAAGCGCCACCAGAAAGCCGTCGCCAAAAGCATCGGATGCCAAGTTGGCCACAATCACCAAAACGATAATCGCCGCGCCCAAGAACTCGTTCCAGCTAAAGACCTCGCCAAAGAGGAGCGCCGACCAGCAGGGAGCGAGCACGACCTCACTCATGCAAACCAAGTTGGCCGCAAACGCGTTGGTGCGCGCAATCCCCTTGGCATACAGCACACTCGCAAGGCCGCTGCAAAAAAGGCCATGCACCAGCATAAGCCCCCACTCAAAGGGTTTCACGGAGCCTAGGTCGCCGGCAAAATAGACGATCGGAAGTATCGAGATGCCGCAGGAGATGAGCGAGGACACCATGGGCGACGCATCGGGGCGAGAGTTTAAAAAGAAACACAGCCCAAAGGTGGCGCCCGAAATGACGGCAAGCAGATTTCCGAGCATGCCCTCGGCGCTCAAATCACCTAAAAAGAAAAGTCCCATACCCGTAAAAGCAACCACCACGGAGGCAATCTTCGCAGGCGAGGGCAACGTGCGAGTTGCGAGCGATTGATACACGATAACGAAAATCATCGAGGTGTACTGCAGAACGATCGCGTTGCCGACCGTCGTGAGCTGGTTGGCAAAGTTAAACGTGGTGCCCGTCACGAAGTTGCAGACGGCCACAAGGACAATAAGACGGCTGACGCGAAGGACGGGTCTGCCGACGAGCAGGACAAAGAGCGCCATAAATATTGCCGTGACGGCACCGATCAAAAGAGCTGACTGCGAATTGGCGCGAACGAGGATGCCGATAAAACTCCACAAGAGCGCCGTGCCAAATAGATACATCGCCCCGCTCACGCCATTATCGGGTGGATTGTCAGATCGAATCACGAAGCACCTCCAACTAGCTTTCGGTAATAAAAAACGGCGACCGCAATGGGTCGCCGTTTCCCTTGGGGGCAAATAATAGGCCGGGCCCTTACGCCAGCACGCCGAAGAACGCGCCGACGATGCCCACGACCATGGTGGCCACGATCAGCACCATGGGGTTGATCTTCTTGGACAGCAGCCAGTAGTACAGCCAGAAGGCGATCATGCCGAGCATGCCGGGCATGATGCCGTCCAGGATGTCCTGGAGGGTCTGGGCGTCGTCGCCCGAGCCGATGGCCACCGGGATGCTGGCCCAGAACATGTCCTTGCACATGGCGCCCACGACCATGACGCCCACGATTCCCACGCAGGTCATGATCTTCTGCATGAGGCCGGTCCTCTGGGCCTCGTCCAGGAAGCCCACGCCCAGCTCGTAGCCCTTGACGGCGCCCCAGATGCGCAGCGCGAAGCCGGGGACGTTGTAGATGAGCAGGAAGGCGATGGGGCCGAAGGGGTTGCCGGCCTGGCACAGGCTGATGCCCACCGCGGCGGCGACCACGCGCAGCGTCGACAGGAAGATGGAGTCGCCGATGCCGGACAGCGGGCCCATGAGGGCGGCCTTGACGTCGTTGACGCTCTCGGGCTCGATCTCGCCGCGGGCGACCTTCTCCTCCATGGCCATCGCGATGCCGCCGACGAACGGGGCGAACTGGACGGTGATGTTGAAGAACGCGCAGTGGCGGTGCAGGGCCTCGGCGTAGTCGTCGGGGCGGCCGGCGTAGATCTTCTTGAGCATGTTGGCGACCATCAGGCAGAAGGCGATGTTCATCTGCTTGTAGTAGGTCCAGGAGAACTCCATGCCCAGGGCGCCGACGTTGACGGCGCTCTTGACGAGGTCGGAGCGCGTGATCTTGTTCTCGGGACTAGAAGTCATCGTCCTCATCCCCTTCCGCGGAGAGCTGGGGCTGGGCTCCGCCCAGGCCGAGCAGGTCGAACTTGTCGATGCCGATGATGATGGCGATCAGGGCGACGCCCAGGACGGGCACGTTGGCGTAGGAGCACAGCAGGAAGCCCAGGAAGTAGAAGGGCACGAGCTGCTTGGTGAGCACCAGGCGGCCGAGCATGGCGAAGCCCATGGCCGGCAGGATGTTGGCGGCAACGCCAAAGCCAGCAAGGACAAAGGGCGGGATGAAGTCGAGCATGCCCTGGATGGCGTCAGCACCCAGATAGAACGACAGCGAGCACAGCAGGAACGCCATGATGATACCGGTCAAACCGATCAGGAAGTGCATCGCATAGACACCCTTAAGGTTGCCCTGGCCGGAGAAGACATCAGCGCGGTCAACCAGAATCGGCAGGGCGGCGTTGAGGATGTTCTTGATGGCAAGGCACAGCGTGGCGATGGGCATAGCGAGCGCGATGGCTGCCTCGGTGCTCTGGCCCAACTGGATAGCGAAGGCGCAGGCGAGCACGCCGCCGATCGTCTCATCAGGCGGCACGTAGGCGCCGATGGAGATCGAGCCCATGAACAGAAGCTCCAGGCTGGCGCCGATCGCGAGGCCGGACTGCAGGTCCCCCAGCACCAGGCCCACGAGCGGGCACAGGACGATGGGGCGGAACGCATAGAGCGTACCGAGCTGGAAGTCGAACTTACCAAATGCGGCGATAAGTCCGATGAGGATTGCTTGGGTAAGCATATATCCCCCTTTCCTAATAGGACACTACGAAGAGCTCAGACTCTTCGAAATTGAACGCCTAGAGCACGCTTGCGCAGTCAACCTTGGGGTCATCGGCCAGAGGACGGATCTCGACCTCGACGCCGTTGTTCAGCATCTCACGCACATCGGCCTCCTCGGCTGCAGTCAGGAAGATCTGACGAGAGACCTGACGAGCATCGGGGCGCTTCTCGTCCTTGGGCTTGGTGTTGCCCAGGTTGACCGACTTGATCTGCGGGCAGCCTTCAACAAGCTGCTTTGCCTCAGCGATGGTGGCGACACAGATAATCATCTTGTATTTGTCAGTCACACCCGAGTTAATGGCCTCGATGGCATTCGCCATATCCTTGATGACGAGCTTGCAGCCGGCAGGCTTGCCCATCTTGAGCGTCGTCTTCCACACCGGGTCGTTGGCGACCTTATCGCCCACGCAGAAAATGCAGTTGGAGCCAAGGCCCTGGACCCAAGAGACCGCGACCTGGCCATGAAGCAGGCGATGGTCGACGCGAAGTAGCTGAATCATAATGTGACCCCCCAAAGGTCTTGTGCCGTCTTACGGCGTGTCAGTAGGTGCTGCGGATTAGAACTCTTCTTCCTCTTCGTCATCGACCAAAAGATCGTTGACAAACTTCACGCGCGTATCGTCCGCAGCGACGATGGCGCGAATCGTCTCCTCAACCGGCGCCGACTCGTCAGAGAACAGCAGCTGGATAAGCAGAGGAAGGTTCATGTTGGTAACGAGGTACGTGCGGGGACGCGTCTGGACGATCTTGGTGAACTCGTTGTTGACGCTGCCGCCAAAGAGGTCGGTGCAGACAACGACATCATCGTCGGCAGCCATGCCTGCCAGCAGTTTTTGGGCCTCCTCGGCCACGTCCATGCGGTCATCGACGAACATCGAAAGATCGTGGACGTTGTCGCGAGCGCCCGAGAGCAGCTCGACACTCTCCTTGATGCCGGTAGCGAAGTGCGCATGGCTGGCGATGATGTACTGCCTCATTCTGTGTTCCTCTCAATAGCCCGGCGCGTTCCCGCACCCGTTTTCTTTAGTAGTCGAACTGGTGATAGTAGCGACGATACTTGAGGTTGTGCTTGGTGACCGTCTCGTAGTAGCGAGCCAGGCGGTCGGTAACGAGCACCGTCAGAATCCACGGAGACACGATGACGCGGAACTCGTCGTCAAGGCCGGGGATCGCGAACTCGGCGGTGTCGATGACGTTGATGTCGGTGTCGCCGGTCACGCCGCGGGTCAGGAAGGCGCGGACGCGCTCGTCGAGCTTGCGGTTCTCGTCCTCGCCCACGAACAGGAAGACCGGGACGCCGGGCTCCACGAGCTCGAGGGTGCCGTGGAAGAAGTCGGCCGAGGTGATGTAGCGGGTGCGCTTCCACTGCATCTCCTCGAGGATGCACATCGAGAACAGGATGGTCTCGCCCCACAGGGCGCCGGAGCCGATGAACATGGTGTAGGGGGCCAGGGCGTACTTCTTGGCGAGCTCCTCGGCGCGCGGCTCGAAGCGCTTGCGGATATCGAGCATGTCCTTCCAGATGTCCTTGGTCTGCTCGATAAACAGATCGAACTTGGGGAAGCAGCCGCGGCGGTTGAGCAGGCGCAGGCCGAAGCAGTCGGCGAGGTAGTAGCCCTTCTCGCAGCCGCCCGAACCATGGTCAGAAGCCATGGCGACGCAGTTCTCGGCGCCGACAGCCTGGCCGATGGGGCCCTCGGGCTTGGTCATGGCGTAGACGCGCACGCCCATGCCCTTCATCTTCTTGACGGCCTCGAGGACCTCGGGGGTAGTGCCGGACTCGGAGGCGGTGAGCACGACGGACTTCTCGGTCATGCGCTTGTGGCCGGAGACGTTCCACTCGGCGGCGTGGATCAGGTAGACCTCGAGGTCGCGGTCGCCGAACTTGTTCATGAGGTACTCAAGCTGCATGAGCTCGTCCCAGGTGCCGCCGACGCCCATCAGGAACACGGCGTCGTAGCCCTCGTCGGCGACCTTGTCGGCGAGCGCGGTCATCTTCTTGCCGGTCTCGTAGAGCGCCTTGCCGTCCTCGAGATAGCCCTCCTGGTCGAAATGCATGATCTCGATCTTCTCGGTTTCCTTCATTTGTCTCTCCTTTCTGGGGTTGTTTCCACATCCCCCATGCCAACGGGCATCAAAACCCGCTTACATTCCGTAACACTCAGCCGCTTTGGCCTTAAGCGCATTGACTGACTCTTCGTAGCCCTCTGCCTTGACCTCCATTTGCTTGGAGACGGCATCGAGATACGGGTGCACGTTCCATGACTTCAGACGCTCGGCGATCATGGCCGCAATCGTCTGGAAGAACACAAGATTGGGAATTGCGCTGAGCAGCGGAGCCACCTGAGGCACCGCAACCTCGTGAGCCCTACCCTTGGGATGGGCCGTGAGCAGCACCGTTTTTGCCGTAACGTTCGATAGCGCATCGGCGATATTCGCAAGACGCTCCGACCCCTGCGGATCGTCGACGATAAACACCAGATAGCCCGGAACGATCTGCATCTCGGGACCGTGGACGAACTCCTCGCCTTCGTGATGCATGGCAGGAATCTTGATGGTCTCGCTCAGCTTGAGCGCTGCCTCCTCGGCAACACCATAGTTGGGGCCGTTGCCGACGACCATGGCGGGCATGTGCTCAGAAAGCTCGAGCATGTGATCTTGGACATATGCCTCGGCGGTCTTGCACATCACGGCATTAGCCTGGATAGCCTCGCGCAGGTCATCAAGACGCTGAGCAACGCCCTTGGCGTCAATCGTTCCGCGCGCCTGACCGCCGTAAATACCAAAGAGCACCAGGTACTCAACGAGAACCTCGACGCCCAGAGTCACAAAGTCCACCGACTCGACGCCCACACCGTAGTCAAGAACGATGTCAGCGTGTTCCTTGATGGGTGCCTCGACGTTTGCCGTGAGCGCAACTGCAGCCATATCGTGTGCGCGCATGTAATCGAGCGCCGCAATCGTATTGGTTGAATAGCCGCTCTGCGAGACGGCAATGTTAAGCGCATGCTGTGGATAGGTGTGTTCAAAATCGACGAAGGCCTCGGGCGTCACAACGGACACCTGCATCTGCAGCGCATCTTGCAGGTAATCGCGGGCGCAATCCGCAGCATGGCGCGACGAACCCGAAGCAACGATGCGCAGCGCGTCAAAAGAACCGGACTGGAAAATATCAACGAGCTGCGCTACCAGCTCAGACGAACGCTCGAGGTTCTCTCCCATACGCACATGGGCAAGCTGAACGTAATCGAGCATCTTCATCGTCTCACCTCGTAACAAATCATTAGTATTTGATACCAATCACAGTTACAGGTTACGGCTTTTTGATACCTCTTTGTCGATTAATTTATCCCCTTCGGCGAACGGTCGATTTTGAGCCATGTAAGGTTGTATATACAGCTGACCCAACGATCAAAACTGGTTAGTTTCCCAGCCGTTATTCACAAAATACCAGCTAGTACGTATAGGTGTAGCCGCCCGTATCGCCACGATTGAAGGTCTTTACATACTCGATAGCCTGACCGCTCGCGTCATAGCTCACGCATTCCAAAAGCAAAACAAGATCGCCCTGTTCCAGTCCAAGGAGGCCGGCATCTCGTGCGCCCAGCGCTTCGATATCGAGCTTTTCCTGTGCCATGACTGGCTTTCGGCCCAGCATCTCATAGGTCTCGTACAAACTGAAGACCGACACGTCAATATCTTCGATGGTTGGGAACAGCAGGCAGGGAATCAGCGCCGTCTCAATCGATACGGGGCTACCGTTTATGCAGTTCAGGCGTCGAACGGAATAGAGCAGGTCGTCCTCGGCGATGCCAAACAGGTCGGCGTAATATGGCCCCGCATAACGCTTGGAACGCGCGAGAATACGGACGGACGGCTCGCCGCCCGAAGCACGGACCGATTCACGGAAACCGACCGTGCGTTCAAAAAAAGCAGGTACTTTCTGCGCCACAAAGGCACCTTTTCCCCGAACACGGCGAATCTGCCCGCGCCGAACCAGTTCATCGACAGCGCTTCGGATGGTCAAGCGTGTCGTACCAAATTCCTCGGCGAGGTCTTTTTCGGACGGAATCATGGAACCCGTGGGATATGCACCGCGCTCGATACGTTCCTCGATGCAGCGTCGAATGCGCATATAAACCGGGGTGGCATCTACTGTTTCAGCCATTGTTCACCTGCCACGCTCCTCATGCCGTTCTCTTCGCCGTTATCGGCAAAGCGGAACTTTGTGGGCAAAATCACCGATTTGCAATGCTCCACAAAACGCATGTCCTTATCAAATTCGATCGAGCTCTCATAGAACACCGGCGTTCCCTCTTCTTGCTGGAGCAGCTCGGCCTCTTCGACGTTCAAACGCGAGATGGAGATATGCTCACGTCCATGCTCAACGCGCACGCCACCTTCTTTGAGCAAGACATCGTAAAGGCTCTCACACTCAAAATCGTGCTCGGGAAGCGATGGGCACAGGGACAGGTTAACGTGAGCGGTCTCGATTGACGCCGGCTCGCCCTCAATAAGTCGAACGCGCTGCATGCGGAGCAAGGGAGCGCCTACAGCCACCCCAAGCTTGTCGGCAAGCGCCTCATCCGCCTCGATGGTCCCGGTGGAAACCAGACGAGAAGAGGGGTGCAGGCCGGCAGTCCGCACAGCATCGGAAAAGTTATACGTTTCCTGGAAGATGTTCAGCGGCTTGGGAGGACACACATACGTGCCCGATCCGCGACGGCTCTCGAGCGTTCTACACGAGATAAGCCGCGTGATACCGGCACGCAACGCCGTACGCGAAACGCCAATCTCTTCGCACAGCACGCGCTCGGCCGGCAGGCGATCGCCGCCGGCAAGCTGATGGTGCTGGATATACCAAAGAATTCCCTCAACAGCATGATCTTTGGGGGGAATTGCATAAGATTCGCCTGCCATTGCACAGACTCCTCATTCAGAAACGTATGCCGCCAAAATTAGACCAGCCCTCCCATGGCATCAAATTCTGCCTTGATCTTCTCGGCGACATTCCGATACGACTTATATAGACTTGAATCGCGTTTGACTTCGTCGGTCATAACGGGAATCTCTAATTTGGAAACCTCGTCTTTTCCCGTCTGAACCGCCACAACAACGCCCATACCAAGACACATATTACGCTTGGCAGCGTTTATTTTCGCCGCCTTGGCAGGATTTGCCAGGATACGCTGGGCAAATTCCTGTTTAGAGACCGCTTCTTCGGCCTCCGGATCGCCCGCCTCGGCCACTTCGCACTGCAACACGTCCGCATAGTCAAAAATCTTCGGCTCGCCGCCGCGCTGATGCACGGCCCACTTGCGGCGCGTGGCGTCCTGGTAGATAGCCGGCAAAAATGTAAACCGCGGCGGGTCCAAAATCGTATCCGTGATGGTAAACACATCGGGATCAAAGGCATCCTGCGGGTTTTTCTTCTTGAACAGCCCCATATCAGCCTCCCGTACTAGCATTAAACAACTCAAGATGAATATAGCACCAATTTCAAGCCGCCGCCTTACCCTATCGGTACGCGGCGTCTATGGCTCGCCCAGCGGAAGAGTTCACGGACGATGGCCGGGGAGGCATACTTTGTTTTGAGAAGTGGGCTTCGCGAACTTCTCAAAACAAAGTATGCCTCCCCGGCCCTGTCGATATGTCGCTGGCTGACCATAGTTAGATGCACGGTTTCCAAGGCAGCAACAGCCAAGTCCCCATTACATAAAAAAGAATCAGCCCCCCGCATATCGAAACGGTCGAGAGGGCCGCCTCCGGGCGGGTGCCTTCCTCTGAGAAGTTCGCGAAGCCCACTTCTCAGAGGAAGGCACCCGCCCGGAGGCGGCCCCAGCGCGAGACCGTCCCGGATGTTATTCGTTGTCGCCGGCAGTTAGCTGCGTTGCGGAGAGCGCGCCGTCGGCAGCGGTTGCGGCTGCAGCGTCGGGCCAGACCCAGTCGGTGAAGGCCGGGTGATCGTAGCCCTCATCGCACGCGAACTCGAAGGCCTCGGTGCGGAATGCCTCCCACTTATCAATCTGCTCGGCAAACTTATCGGCGTCGACCATGCGCAGCACGTCCGCGGCCAGTGCCCAGCGGTCCATGTTGTTCAGGCGCAGCATGTCGAACGGCGTTGTCGTGGAGCCTTTCTCCTCGTAGCCGTGGACGCGGAAGGCGTCGTGGCCGGGGCGGTTCCAGATCAGGCGGCGAATCGTGCCGGCATAGGCGTGGAACGCAAAGAGGACGGGCTTCTCGCCGCAGCCGAACAGCTCAGCCCAGCGCTCGTCACTGAGAGCCTGGTCGTTCTCGCAGACGTTCTGAATCTTGAGCAGATCGACCACGTTGACGAACCACACCTTGATGCCCAGCTCGCGCAGCATGTCGGTTGCAGCCAGAGCCTCGAGCGTCGGCACGTCGCCGCAGGTGGCGACCACGACGTCGGCCTCGGCGAGCGAATCGGCGGTCGATGCCCACTCCCAGGTCGCAACGCCCTCGGCGAGCTCCGCCTTGGCCTCGTCGACCGTCTGGAAGGTCGGGGCAGGCTGCTTGCCGCAGAAGATGGCGTTGACGCAGTCAGTGGACTGGTAGACGCGCTCGGCCACGGCGAGAGCCATGTTGGCGTCGGCCGGATAGTAGGCGTTTACGATGTGCGTGTCGTTGGCCTTGTTGAGCAGCAGGTCGATAAAGCCGGGGTCCTGATGCGAGAAGCCGTTGTGGTCCTGACGCCAGACGTGGCTCGACAGCAAAATGTTAAGGCCGCTGATGGGGGCACGCCACGGAATCTCGCGCTTGGTAGCCTCGAGCCACTTGCAGTGCTGGTTGACCATGGAGTCGACCACATGGACAAAGCTCTCGTAGGAGCTCCACACGCCGGAACGGCCAGTGAGCACGTAGGCCTCGAGGAAGCCCTCGCATTGGTGCTCGGACAGCTGCTCGACGACCTTACCGGAGCCTGCCAGCAGCTCGTCGTTGGCCTCGTCCTCGTAGAAGCCGGCGTCCCACTGCTTCTTGGTCACCTTGTAGGCAGCCTGCAGGCGGTTGGACGCGGTCTCGTCGGGACCAAAGATGCGGAAGTCATCCATGTTCTTGGCCAGAACGTCGGCAGTGTACTCACCAAAGACGCGGGCGGCCTCGGTGGAGCCCCAGCCATGACCCTTAGTTGCGACGGGGACCTCGTGGGCATGAATATCGGGCAGCTCGAGCTCGCGACGCACCTTACCGCCGTTCGCGTTGGGGTTGGCGCCGATGCGCAGCTCGCCGGTCGGCATAAAGGCCGTCACCTCGGGGCGCACCTGGCCCTCGGGCGTAAAGAGCTCCTCGGGCTTGTAGGAACGCAGCCACTCGCGCAGCACGCGGAAGTGCTCGTGGGTGTCCTTGGCACTCGCCAGCGGCACCTGATGCGCGCGCCAGGAGTCCTCGGTCTTCTTGCCGTCGATGTGCTTGGGGCAAGTCCAGCCCTTGGGCGTACGGAACACAATCATGGGGTAGGCCGGGCGGACCACGGTCTCGCCTGAGGCGGCCTGGGCCTGCGCGGTGGCCTTGATGTCACAGATCTCGTCAAAGACCTGCTCAAACAGGGCAGCGAAACGCGCATGAATGCTTGCGTGGCTCTCGTCGTCAAAGCCGGCGACAAAGAAGTGCGGCTTATAGCCCATGCCCTCAAAGAACTTGGTGAGCTCTTCGTCGGACACGCGGGCAAGGATGGTGGGGTTGGCGATCTTGTAGCCGTTGAGGTGCAGGATCGGCAGGACGATGCCGTCGGTTGCCGGGTTCACGAGCTTGTTGGACTGCCAAGAGGTCGCGAGCGGACCGGTCTCGGACTCGCCGTCGCCCACCACGGCCACGGCCAGCAGGCTCGGGTTGTCCATAACGGCACCGTAAGCGTGGCTGAGCGTGTAGCCGAGCTCGCCGCCCTCGTGGATGGAACCGGGCGTCTCGGGCGCAAAGTGGCTCGGGATGCCGCCGGGATAGGAGAACTGGCGGAAGAACTTCTGCAGGCCGGCCTCGTCATTGGTGATGTCGGGGCGAATCTCGCGGTAGGTGCCGTCGAGCAGCGACTGAGCAGTACCGGCGGGGCCACCGTGACCAGGGCCCATCAAGAAGATAGCATTCTGGTTGTGGTCGGCGATCAGTCGATTGACGTGACCGAACAGGAAGTTGATGCCGGGCGTGGTGCCCCAGTGGCCAACCAGGCGGTGCTTAACGTCCGGACGACCGAAGTCGCGCACCTCACCGGCTTTCTCGTCGACAAAGTCGGGGCGCATTAGCGGGTTAGAGCGAAGGTAGATCTGACCGACGGACAGATAGTTCGATGCGCGCCAATACAGGTCGACGCCCTCGAGCTCGGAAGCCGGCACCTCGTGGCCCAGCTTTTGCCACGGCGTCCCCAGTGTTTTAGCCATTGTTTATGTCCCTTCGCTGTGCGGTCACCCTCCAATACGGCAACCTTTCGTTGGGACCAGTATATTTGCTAAAACGTTTTATCATGGTGAAAAAACGTTTTACCATCCTTATCAATCCCATCGATTAGCAAAACGCGACATTCACCTGCGGCGTTGATTGTCACAGGTACTCCACATTCGGTCTCTGCAAATTGGTAAACGTGTTTAGTTGTGTTTAGTAAGCTCGAGCACGCTGTCCTTAACGATAAGCTCCGGCTCCAGAACGACCTCTTCGGCACGCCTGCCGCCCCTACCGGCAAGACGCTTGGACATGCAGCCAAAAGCATGCTCCGCAAGGACACCAGGGTCCTGCTCAATCGCGGTCAGCGCCGGCTCAAAGAGAACGTCGGCCGCCGAGTTGTCATAGCTCA
>USAX01000032.1 GCA_900552705.1 uncultured Collinsella sp.
ATATCCGATGGCACCGAGCGCCTTGCGCAACGCGGCGCCATCCGCGCCGGCGGCCAGCTCGCCGCCCGAGCACTCGGCTTCATCCAAATCGCCTTTGACCAGCACAATCGGCGAGCACGCGTTGCCCACGATGCGCACGCCACGGACCGCAAGCGATGTAAGCTCCTGCTCGGCCGCCTGGGCGATGGCTTCTTTTTTCTGGCTTTGTGACGTGGACATGCGCTCTCCAATCGTTTGCGTGCCAACCATTATATAAAAGAGCTGCCCGCGAGTGGTTGCTTTGCGGGCGGCTGGGTATAAGCACGGTCGTACTGAGTTTTACGCGGCCGAGCCGCGTCGCATTTTGGAGGTCACCATGGCTGACATTAAGCAGATTACCCCCGAGAACTTCGATTCCGTCGTTAACGACAGCCTTCCCGTGCTGGTTGATTTTTGGGCGCCGTGGTGCGGTCCCTGCCGCTCGCTCTCGCCCATCGTGGACGAGGTAGCCAACGAGCTGGCGGGCAAGCTTGCCGTCGCCAAATGCAACGTCGACGACAACCAGGACCTGGCCATGAAGTTTGGCGTCATGAGCATCCCCACGCTGATTGTCTTTAAGAACGGCGAGGAAATTGACCGCTCCGTTGGCGCTCTGCCCAAGGCAAGGCTGCAGGCATTGCTGGAGAAGCACCTGTAATACACTTGTTACATGTTGCCGTCCGCCTGCCGTCCATGAGCGCTTTTACACCGCTCGCCGGACTTTTGGGTGCACCGCGTGCGACCACGGATAGTATGGTAGTCACAAACAGCCCCCAGTGAACGGGTGCGGGTCGCACAGACTCGTACCCGTTTTCTTATGCAGCTGCGCGCAAAGCGAGCGTAGTAAAATCTGAACCACTGAACTGCCCCATACAAAAGGAGATTTCCCATGCATGATGTTGGAATGAACATGAGCCAGCTTGCCATGAGCGTCAAGCAGGTCGACGACACCATCGAGCTCGCTCACGAATGGAGCCATCAGCTGCTGCATGCGACCGAGAATTTTGACATGGAGCGCATCGGCGCCAAGCTCGAGGCCGCCATGGCCGCGTTGCACGAGGCGCATGACGCGCTCGAGGGCTACGAAGAGGCCATCGAGGCCGACCACAACTCCGTCGGCTCCGTGAAGCTGGTGTAAGGTGGCCGAACACGAGCACGGCTGCGGGTACGAGCACGAGCATCCGCACGGGGCGGACGGTGACGCGGGCTGCCACTGTAGTGGCTCCGGCTCCGAGCTGGTCCGTTTTTCGGTCACCGCGCCCGACGACCTGCTGCGCCGCTTTGACGAGCAGATCACGCGCCGCGGTGACGTGGCTAACCGATCCGAGGCCGTACGCGATCTGATTCGCGCCTCGATCGCTAAGCAGCAGATGCGCACGCCCGACGAGCAGGTCATCGGTTCGCTCACCATGATCTATGACCACCATACCGGCGATCTGACGCGCCGTCTGGACGAGGTGCAGCACGACTACACCGACGAGATCGTCTCGACCATGCACGTGCATCTGGACCACCACAACTGCCTGGAGATTCTGGCGCTCAAGGGTCGCGGCGAGCGCGTCTACGAACTAGCCGACCGCCTGCTGGGCCTGCGCGGCGTTAAACACGGAGAGCTCACCTGCGCCGCCACCAGGCAAAGTCTGGGGCTATAGCGGGATTTCCCGCAGCGCGCCTGTCCCTTTTTGGTCGGTTTTGATGAGGGGTGTCGCATGCGGCATGTGCATATTCATGTGACGGGCATCGTGCAGGGCGTTGGCATGCGACCGTTTGTGTATCGCGAGGCCATGGCGCATGGCATTTGCGGATGGGTGCTCAATGCGGGCGACGGCGTGCATATCGAGGCGCACGCTCCGGCCGATGCGCTCGATGCTTTTGTTGCCGCGCTTTCTGAGCATGCGCCCGCGGCGGCTCGCGTTGAGCGAGTCGATATTGCGGATTTGGGGCCTGGCGGCTGGAGCGCTGCCGATGAGCGGGGCTTTCGCATTGTGGCATCGCAGGATCAGACCGTGCACACGACGCTCATCTCCCCCGATATCGCCACCTGTGACGACTGCCTGCGCGAACTGTTCGACCCCGCCGACCGTCGCTATCACTACCCCTTTATCAACTGCACCAACTGCGGGCCGCGCTTTACCATCATCCGATCGCTGCCTTATGACCGAGCGGCCACGTCGATGGATTGCTTTCCCATGTGCCCCGAGTGCGCCGCAGAGTATGGCGACCCGCTTGACCGGCGCTTTCATGCGCAGCCCGATGCCTGCTTTGACTGCGGGCCACATATTACCTGGCGCGAGGCGGCGGGCGACATGGGGCTCGAGGGTCTGGGGGCGACGCCGGCCGTCGGCAGCACGCGCGAAACCAGCGATGCCATTATTGACCGCTGTGTCGAGCTGCTGGCCAGCGGCGGTATTGTCGCCATCAAGGGGCTGGGCGGATTCCATCTGGCCTGCAACGCCGCCAATGAGCAGGCGGTGGTCGAGCTGCGCCGTCGCAAGCGCCGCAGCAACAAGCCGCTTGCCGTTATGGTGCGCAGCCTTGCCGATACTGAACGCCTTTGCCATGTCGATGATGCCGAGCGCGACTTACTGGCCGGCAGCATCCGCCCCATTGTGCTGCTGCGCCGCCGTGTTGTTGGCGAGGGAGATTCCCCCGACGCCCTTACACTCGCGCCATCCGTCGCGCACGATCTACCCGAGCTCGGCGTCATGCTCCCCTATACACCGCTTCAGCATCTGCTGCTTGCAGCTGCCTCGTCGCATGGCATGCACGCGCTGGTCATGACCAGCGGAAACCTGAGCGAGGAACCTATCGAGACCGACGATGCCCTTGCATGGGAACATCTTGTTGCCGCCGGCATCGCCGACGCGCTACTTGGCAACGACCGTGCGATTCTCTCACGCTACGACGACTCCGTGGTACGTATGGTCGACGGCACCGTCATGCCTGTGCGTCGCGCACGCGGATATGCGCCGCAACCGTTGTCGCTGCCGGCGCTCGACGGCACTGCACCCTGCGTGCTCGCCTGCGGGCCGCAGCAAAAAGCCACGATCGCGCTCACGCGCGAGGACGCCGACGGCCATGTGGCCTGTTTTGTGTCGCAGCATATCGGCGATGTCGAAAACGGCGCGACCTTCGATGCCTGGAGCGCCGCCCGCGCACGTCTAGAAAACCTCTTTGACCTGACGCCTGCCGCCCTGGCATGCGACATGCATCCCAACTATCTATCGAGCCAGTGGGCGCGTGAGCGGGCACGGGAGCACAGTCTGCCGTTAATCGAAATCCAGCATCATCATGCGCACATCGCGAGCGTAATGGCAGAGGCGATTGTCGCTGGCCGGCTTGCGCCCGATGCGCGCGTCCTCGGTATTGCCTTCGATGGTACGGGTGCCGGCACCGACGGCACCATATGGGGCGGTGAGTTTCTTATCGCCGGCCTTGCCGATTTTGAACGCGCCGCGCACCTGCGCACCTGGGCGCTGCCAGGCGGAGCCGCATCCGTGCGCGATGCCCGGCGCAATGCCTTTGCCCTGCTGAGCGAGCTCGGCCTGCTCGAGCATCCGGGTGCCGCGGGGCTATTGGGCACCCTCGACGAGCAAACACGCAGCGTGACAGCCACCATGATCGAGCGCGGCATCAACAGCCCGCGTACCAGCAGCATGGGGCGTCTCTTTGATGCCGCGGCAGCGATTCTGGGCATCTGCGGCAAGGCAACCTACGAGGGCGAACCCGCCATAGAACTCGAAGCCATCGCCTGGCGCGCGCTCGGCGGTAAGCCCGTTCGTCTCGACGGCAATCATACAGGCGTATTCACGTCTGCCGACGACTCCCCCATCTTGGACCCCCAACCGCTCATCGAAGCTCTTCTGAATGGAATCGAGGCAGGCGCGCCGGCCGACAGGCTCGCCCTCGGGTTTCACATCGCCATTACGCACGCTACGACCCACATCGCACGCGAAATCTGCGCGCGCGAAGGCATCGATACCGTCGCGCTCTCGGGCGGTGTGTTCATGAACCGGCTTTTGCTTCAGCTCCTCACCCACGAACTCAAGGACGCCGGTCTTGCCGTCTTGGTCCCCCACGCTGCACCCGCCAACGACGGCTGCATCGCCTACGGTCAGGCCGCCATCGCTCGCGCTCGCCTCGCGCAGACGGCGTTGCGATAGGCTGTTTTGCCAGCCTGCGCGCCGCCGTCTCACAGGTGTAACGCGTTTGCTCGTGACTCCCGCGAGCGCTACCATCAATTGATGGGTAATTAGGCGCCTATCCAGCGCAAAACGTATAAAAGGGGAACATTATGTGCCTTGCCGTTCCCGGTAAAGTGGTCAAACGCGACGACGACCTTAAGGCGACCGTCGACATGATGGGCATCGAGCGCCCCGTTTCGCTGCGCCTCGTGCCGACGGCACAGGTAGGCGACTATATTCTCGTGCACGCCGGCTTTGGCATTCAGATTGTCGACGAGCAGGAAGCCCAAGAGACACTCGAGCTCGTCAATACCATGACCGAGCTGGTCGAAGAGGACCAACTCGCCACCAACCCGGCCGAGGCATACTAGTGGCGGCGGCGCAGCCGGTTCGCTCCGGTATCGACTTTTCGGCATTTCGCGACCCCAAGCTGGCTCGCGAGCTCATCGATCGTATTCATGAGCTTGTCGGCAACCGCAGCATCAACCTTATGGAAGTCTGCGGTACGCATACCGTGAGCATTGGCCGCTATGGCTTTCGCTCCATTATGCCGACGGGGCTCAAACTGCTAAGCGGCCCGGGGTGCCCCGTTTGCGTCACCGCCAACCGCGACATCGATCACGCAATCGCGCTTTCCAACATGGACGGCGCCATCATCACCACCTTTGGCGACATGATGCGCGTGCCCGGATCGTCCACCTCGCTTGCCGCGCAAAAGGCGGCGGGGCGCGACATCCGCATCGTCTATTCTCCGCTCGACGCACTCGACATTGCCGAGCAAAATCCCGAACGCCCGGTCATCTTTATGGGCGTCGGCTTTGAGACCACAACGCCCACCATTGCCGCCGCTATCCTGGAGGCCGACGCGCGCGGGCTCCAGAACTTCTCGGTCTACTGTGCTCACAAGACCACGCCGCCGGCTCTGCGTGCGATCTCCAACGACCCCGAGACGACCATCGACGGCTTTATCCTGCCTGGTCACGTCGCTACCATCACAGGCCTGGCACCCTTTAGCTTTTTGGTCGACCAGTTCGAGACCCCCGGCGTAGTCACCGGGTTTGAGCCGGTCGATATCCTGCAGGGCATCTGCACGCTGGTCCAGATGGTTGTCGAGAACAGGCCCGCAATCGACAACGCCTACCGCCGCGGCGTCAATGCAGACGGCAATCCCGTGGCGCGCCAACTGGTCGAGCAGGTGTTTGAGCCGTGCGACACCACGTGGCGCGGACTGGGACCGATTGCGGCTTCGGGTCTTTCCATCCGACCCGAATTCGCGCGCTTTGATGCCGGCGCCCGCTTTGATGTGCCCGTTGAGGCGACGGTCGAGCCACGCGGGTGCCGCTGCGGCGACGTGCTGCGCGGAGCCATCACGCCGAGCGACTGCCCGCTGTTCGGCCACGCATGTACGCCCGAACACCCCGTCGGCCCCTGCATGGTGAGCTCCGAAGGCAGCTGCGCGGCGTACTTTAGATACCGCGACTAGCCCGGACGCCCCCGCGTACCGGCACCACCCACGATTGGAGTTTTCGATATGTCCCATAGCGTTACCGATAGCACCGTCCTGCTGGGCCACGGCTCCGGCGGCCAGATGATGAAGCGCATTATCGATGAGGTCTTTCTGGATGCCTTTGGGTCGCCCGAGCTGCTTGCAGGCAACGATGCCGGTGTCGCCGCACTGCCCGCAAGCGGGCGAATCGCCATGTCGACCGACAGCTTTGTGGTAACGCCGCAGTTCTTCCCCGGCGGCAATATCGGCCGCCTCGCCGTATGTGGAACCGTCAACGACGTCGCGACCTCAGGCGCTAACGTGCGCTACCTCTCATGCGGCTTTATCCTCGAAGAGGGCTATCCCATGGATAAGCTGCGCCAGATTGTGCAAACCATGGCCGAAACAGCGCGCGAGGCGGGCGTGTCCATAATCACCGGCGACACCAAGGTGGTCGAGCGTGGAGGTGCCGACGGCGTCTACATCAATACCGCCGGCGTGGGCGAAGTGCCCGCGGGCGTAGCGCTCAGCGGTGCCAACTGTCGGCCCGGCGATGTCATCCTGGTGTCGGGTACACTCGGCGACCACGGCATCGCCATCATGAGCCAGCGCGAGGGCTTGGCGTTTTCGAGCAACATCGGAAGCGACGCTGCGCCGCTCAATCATCTGATTGCCGACGTGCTCGCCGCTGCCCCCGACACCCGCTGCTTCCGCGACCCCACGCGCGGCGGCCTGGCATCCACGCTCAACGAGTTTGCCCAGGCCAGCGGCGTTGCTATGGAGATCGACGAGGATACCGTGCCCGTGCGCCCCGACGTGCAGGCGGCATGTGAGATGCTCGGCTACGATGTGCTGCAGGTGGCAAACGAGGGCAAGATGGTCGCCGTGGTGCCTGCTGAACAGGCCGATGCCGCGCTGGCGGCCATGCGCGCCGCCCGCTACGGCGAGAGCGCCGCCATCATCGGTCGCGTGCTGCCGCTTGCCGAGGACGCCCGCCCCGCCGTGCGCGTACGCACCGGCTGGGGATCGACCCGTATTCTCGACATGCTCGTGGGAGAGCAGCTGCCGAGGATTTGCTAGCGGCACATTCTCGCAGACGGCGCGATGCAGCTCGATATCCCTTGAAGATGTTCAGATTCCAAACAAGCCCGATGCGTAAGCCCAGTATTATGAGGTGCGTTTTTAAACCCAATGACGGGAGCTTTCATGGCAGCAGCTTTTTCCCATGTGATCTTTGATCTGGATGGCACCATCCTCAACACGCTCGAGGACCTGGCGGCCGCTAGCAACCATACCTGCGAGACGCACGGCTGGCCTACGTTTGCCGTTGACGAATACCGCTATAAGGTGGGAAACGGCATGCTCAAGCTGGTCGAGCGCTTTATGCCCGCCGAGTATGCGGGCGACGGGCGCGCCTTTGAGCAGACGCTTGCCGAGTTTAGGGCTTACTACGGCGAGCACAAGGAGGACCACACCGCCCCCTATGCCGGCACAATCGAGATGCTCGACCGCCTGCGCGCCGCGGGCATCCAGCTTGCCGTGCTCACCAACAAGGACCACATTTCGGCGGCCCCGCTTATCGAGAAGTACTTTGGCCCCGACCGCTTTGCGCTGGTCCAGGGCCGTGTCGACGCTTTTCCGCCCAAGCCCGAGGCGCCCGTCACGCTGCATGTGATGGAAGCGCTGGGCGCCGACCCGGCGACCACGCTCTACGTGGGCGATTCCAATGTCGATATCCTGACCGGTCATAACGCCGGCCTTAAGAGCGCGGGCGTCAGCTGGGGCTTCCGCGGCCGCGCAGAGCTCGAAGCAGCCGGTGCCGACTACGTGGTTGACACGCAGGAAGAGCTCGCGGCGCTGATCCTGGGCGAGTAACGCCAGCGCTGCCCAACCCAGCCGCCGCAATGCCGTTGCGCGGAAAGTAGTCGTTGGGGACGTTCTTAAACGACTGGTCAAACAATGGCAACGTCGCAGGTAGAGGACGGACAGCGAAAACGCCCCTAAGCGAGCAAGGTGACGTGAAATGAAAGGGCGCTGACCTTCTGGTCGCGCCCTTGAAATTGAACGTCAGATTGCCGCTTAGGGGCGTTTGCAGCGTCGAGCAGTTGCGGTGTTTGGTAAAACGCCGCAACGAACTACCGCGTAACTCCCCTAGTTCATCATTGCATTCATCATCTCGGTGGTTGCGGAATCGTCAGCAGACCACTCGCCATCGTCATTGGCGGTGTACTTGAAGGTAACCTTGGTGTCCTTGGTCTTAGCGGCCTTGGTCACGTCGACCATGACCTGGCCGGCCATCTTGTACAGGTCGTCCTCGGAAGGCATCGTATCGAGCGCCGCGATCTTCTCCTGATACTGGGTGGCGAAATCTTCAACGATCTTGTTCATGGACTTGCAGGTAATGGTGACATCGGCAGTCGCGGTGCCCTTGTCCTCGTCGACCGTCACATCGCCGATCTTGTAGTCAAAGCCCTCGAGATAGCTCTTGGCATACTCCTTGGGATCGATACCCAGCTGCTCAAACTCGTCGCCCGAAGCCTCTTCCAGACCGGAAAGGAAGTCATCGCCGCCGTTCTTGATCTCGTCGAACTGGCTCGTAAGGTCGTTGGTGATGAGCTCCTCCACCGAAGGCCCTCCGCAGCCGGAAAACAGGACCACGCACGCAACCAAGACGGCCATGAGGGGCGCAAGCAGCAGCTTCTTTTTCATGTTGTTCCTCCAAACAAGCGGCGCCGCGTTCCCTGCGCAGCGCACGTCGTAACAGCAAGTCCATATTAGCGGCCAGGCCCAACCCCCTGCGTCACAAAAGCGCAGGCGGCTCAATTTGACGAACGAACGGCCTATAAAGCAAGCCCCCTGCAATAAAATGCGCCCACTCGGCCCATTAAAAAAGGGCGGCCGGATAACCCGACCACCCTTGCACATCCTTATGTTGTCGCAGTTTACTTGCGGACGACCTTGACGATGGCGTCGCCGGCGGCGACAGCGGAGTCGGCCTCGACGGCGAGCTCAACGTCGGCAAACTCGGCGGTGTTGGACACGGCCACGACGACACAGTCCTTGTAACCGGCAGCAGCGATCTTGGCGCGGTCGATCTTGAGCATGGGCTGGCCAGCCTTAACGACATCGTCGGCCTTGACGAAGCCCTCGAAGCCGTCGCCGTTCATGTTGACGGTATCGACGCCAACGTGCACCAGAACCTCGATGCCGCTATCGGACTGCAGGCCCACGGCGTGACCCATGGTGACGGTCACCTTGCCGTCGCAGGGAGCGTAGACCAGATCGTCCTCGGGCCACACAGCGCAGCCCTTGCCCAGAACCTCGCCACCAAAGACGGGATCGGGCACGTCGGCCATCTTGATGACCTTGCCCTTGACAGGCGAGCACAGCACGTCGGCGCCAGCAGAAGCAGAGATAGAGGCCGGAGCAGCGGCAGTCGCGGGCTCAGCCTTCTTCTTAAACATGTCAAACAGACCCATACGTTTTCTCCTCTTGATTGAGCGCAACGTTTTGCGCATGCCTATGGTGATTATAGTGCCAAATGGTTCAAATGCTAAGGTGGGGACTCGAATCGCGAGCCCATCCCAACGCTTTTCCCCGGTGGCACTCATATTGTCGATTAATCCAGGCCCTCGGCACCGTTGGACTTGATGATCTTCTGGTAGGCGTAGAAGCTGTCCTTGCGGCGTCGCTCGTAGGTACCGGTGCCGTCGTCGTACTTATCGACGTGGATAAAGCCGTAGCGCTTGCGCATCTCGCCGGTGCCGGCGGAAACCAGGTCGATGGGGCCCCACCAGGTGTAGGCGATCAGGTCGACGCCGTCGGCAATGGCCTCGCCCATGGCCTTGACGTGGCTCTGCAAGTAGGCGATACGATACGGGTCGTGGATGGAGCCGTCCTCCTCGACCTCATCGTAGGCGCCCATGCCATTCTCGACCACCATCAGCGGAATCTCGTAGCGGGCGTAAATCTCGTTGAGGGCGATGCGCAGACCCAGCGGATCGATCTGCCAGCCCCAGTCGGTGGACTCCAGATAGGGATTTTTGCCGCCAAAGGTCATGTTGCCCTCGGTCATCTCGTGATCCCTGTGGGTGCCCACGGTGCCGGACATGTAGTAGCTAAAGGTGTAGAAATCGACCTTGCCGTCGGCGATATCCTGCAGGTCGCCGTCCTCCATCACAAGCTCGACATCGTTCTCGGCCCAGAAGCGCTTGGCATAGAACGGGTACTTGCCGCGCACCTGCACGTCGGAGCAGTACCAGTTCATGGTATTCATCTCCTGCTGCGTGGCGAACACGTCGGCCGGATCGCACGTGGCGGCATAGGAGAGGATGAAGCAGCCCATGTTGCCCATCTTAAACTGCGGATAGTGCTCGTGGGCATAGCGCACGACGCGGCCGCTGGCGACAAACTGGTGATGCAGGGCCTGCATACGAGCCTGCGGCGTAGTATGGACCGCCGAAGCCGGACCCTCAAAGCCCTGAATCATGCTGGTCTCAAAGAGGTTGCCAATGTCCTGAGTACCGCAGTTGATCTCGTTGAAGGTGAGCCAGAACTTGACCTTGTCCTGATAGCGGTCGAAGACGGTCTGGCAGTACTTCTCAAAGAAGCCGATGAGCTCGCGGCTCGCCCAGCCGTTGTACTTCTCGACCAGGTGATAAGGCATCTCGTAGTGCGACAGGGTCACGAGCGGCTCGATATTGTGAGCGCGCAGGCAGTCGAAGACGCGATCGTAGAAGGCGAGGCCGGCCTCGTTGGGCTCGGCGTCGTCGCCGTTGGGGAAGATGCGGCTCCAAGAGATGGACATGCGGAACATGTTGAAGCCCATCTCGGCGAACAGCGCGATATCCTCCTCGTAGTGATGGTAGAAGTCGATACCGTCATGATTGGGGTAGAAGCGGTCGGGGTCGATGTCGATCGTAATCTGACGCGGCTCCTTGTAACTGCCGCCCAAAAAATGGTCGTCGACGGAAGGACCGCGGCCGTCCACGTTCCAAGCGCCCTCAAACTGATTGGCGGCGGTAGCGCCACCCCAATAGAAACCCTCGGGGAATCCCATAAGTGCCTCCTCGCTCATGCGTGTTGCTGATGAAACGAGTATGCCGCCGAGTCGCTCCAGGCCAGGGCGAAGGCGCCGATTTGGACACTTCTTTTCGCAGACGCGCGCTGCAACAGCGCTGCAGCTGAAACTTTTTGACACCGAAGGAGCGAAGACGATCCGCCCCGCGCTTACCGGCGGTATGCCGCGGGGGTGCAGCCATACTTGTCGTGAAACTTACGGTAGAAGAAGCTCATGTTTTCATAGCCCACCGCATGCGCAGCCGCCCCGGCCGTGGCGCCACCGCGCAGAAGCTCGGCCGCACGCACCAGGCGTCGCTCCTGCACAAGCTGCCTAAAGGTCTTGCCCACATGCCGCTTGAGGAGCGCCGTCGCATAATTAGGGCTCAAGCCAAACTCCGCCGCCATCCCCTCGAGGGAGCATGCAGCGAATTCGCGATCGATATAGCCGAGCATTCCCGTCACCAGGGCAGTGGGCCCCGCCGCGCCGTCCGCCGCGCCGCGCACCAGCTTGCGCTCGTAGCAATCCATGAGCTCGGCCAAAAACAGCTGAAACAGACGCAGGACGATCTCGGGACCGTTGGGGCTCGGGTCGTACAGCTCGCAGAGCATCTCCTGCATGTAGCGCCGAATCCGACGGCTCTCGCCGCAATGAAAACGGACATGGCCCCGATGGTCCGTCTCGCTGTTGAGCGCGTTGAACAAAAACCGCGAGACCGCGCTCTCGCGCGAGAGGCTCGACTCGAGACTCCGGCGCAAAAAAGAGCGTGAAACGGTCATGCTCAGCATGATGTCGTCCTCACCAAGCGCCGCCACGGCATGCGGGCAGAGGGCGTCGAGCAAAAGCACCTCGTTGCGGCCCAGCTCGAGCCTCTCCCCCGCCACCGTCTGCGGGCAGCGTCCGCGATACACATAGCTCAGCTCCACGTAATCATGCACGTGCTCGGGAACTGCATTAAAGCGCGAGTTTTTCCTTATCGTCAGGCCACGCGGCATGCCGGGCTGGGCATAGGCAAACCCTGGCTGGCCAATCTTGCGCACTGGGCATCCGTCGATTTCGACATGCTCGGTCATAATCGACCAATCAAATGCCATGCCGTCTTTATAAGCGATCTCACTGGCGCTCAGTTCGTTGAGCCTACGCTCGAGCTCGTCGATCTCCATGGCTTGCCAATCGTTGATTTGGTCATAGTTCGTCGTGATTCAGATATTAGCAGAACGCGCCGACGCGTCCATAATCTGTGCTATGCAGCAGATCGATCGAGCCAAGGAGGATCCATGACCGCGTACTATCAGCAGGTGCTCGAGGGCACATACGACAACCACGTGCTTCCGTTTTTGTGGATGAAGGGCGAGAGCCATAAGACCATTGCCGAGTATCTGGAAAAGATCGCCGGCGCCGACATCCACGAGGTCTGTCTCGAAAGCCGCCCACACCCCGATTTTTGCGGCGAGGGCTGGTGGCGCGACTTGCGCTTTGTCATTGACGAGTGCAGGCAGCTGGGCCTTAAGCTCTGGATCTTGGACGACGCGCACTTCCCCACGGGCTTTGCCAACGGCGCCGTCAAGGAGGCCGTGCCCGAGCTCCGCAAGATCGTGCTCACGCACCGCACGTTCGACATCGTGGGCCCCACGTCCGCCGCGAGCATCGCGCTCGCCAACATGCTCGACAAAACGGAGCGCTTCTACGGCGTGACATTTATGCAGGACGGCAGCCCCGTCGACGTCGCTTACCGAGTAATCGACGATGCAGACGGCAACCCCAGCCGCCTGGTCTTCGATGCACCTGCGGGCCTCACGCAGGCATGCGTGATGTTCACGAGCGGCAAGACCTCCTACAACGAGGACTACATCAATATGGTCGACCGCGCCTCGGTGGCGCAGCTCATCGATGCTGTCTACGAGCCGCATTTTGAGCATCTGGGCGATGAGTTTGGCAAGACCATCTTGGGCTTTTTCTCCGATGAGCCCGGATTTGCCAACGAGAAGGGCACCACGGGCCCCGATGGCATCGCGGACACGCTCATCGGCAAGGCCACCGCGCCCCTACCCTGGTCGGCCGAGCTTGAGCGTCGCCTGCGCGCGGCACTGGGCGAGCGCTACCTGGCCGAGCTCCCGCACCTGTGGGACCGCGAGCCGGCCGGCGCGCGCGTACGCCACGTCTATATGGACATCGCGAGCACCCTCTATAAGGAGTGCTTCTGCGACCAGCTCGGAGACTGGTGCCGCGCGCGCGGCGTGCAGTACATCGGCCACGTTATCGAGGACAAGGACTGCCACGCGCGCCTGGGCGTGGGCGCCGGGCACTACTTCCGCGCCGTGGGCGATCAGGACATGGCGGGCGTCGACATCGTGATCAACCAGCTGGTACCCGGCATGGACCGCGGCCTTCACAGCTACGGACGCGGCGTGTGGGACCTCGAGTTCTATAACTACGTGCTGCCCAAGCTGGGCTCCTCGGCAGCACACCTCGACCCCAAAAAGCAGGGGCGCTGCATGGCCGAGGTCTTTGGCGCATTTGGATGGCACGAAGGCCTACGCGAGATGAAGTGGATCGCCGATCATTTTTTGGTGCGCGGCGTCAATTGGTTTGTGCCGCATGCCTTTAGCATGGCCGCCTTCCCCGACTGGGACTGCCCGCCGCATTTCTATGCGCATGGCCAAAACCCCCAGTTTGCACACTTTGGGCAGCTTATGAGCTACATGAACCGTACGGCGAGCCTGCTGAGCGGCGGGCGCGCAACGACCCCGGTGGCGCTTCTCTACCATGCGGACGCCGAGTGGGCAGGCGAGGCGAACTTTATGCAGCATGCCGCCTCCGAGCTTATGCGCGCGCAGGTCGACTTTGACATCGTGCCGGCAGAGGCATTTGAGGACGCAGGGCGCTATGCCGTTGAAATTGCCGCAGACGGTAGCGGCTTTAGCGTGAACGGCCAGGCATACCGCTGCCTGGTGATGCCCGGAGCCGAGTTTGTCGGCGAAGCCGTGCTCGACTTTGCCGCGCGTGCCGCAGCCGCAGGTGTTGCCGTGTACGCGCTGGATGAGTTGCCGAACAAGCGCTACGACGGTGACACTGCAGGTCGCGAGGGCTTTGCCTCCCTGGATGCAGCCGCGGTCGCCGGCATCAAGCTCCTGGCGACCACCGAGCTCGCAGACACACTTGCCAACACCGGCATGCAGACCGTGGTTTGCGCCGAGCCCCAGCCCTGGCTGCGCGCACTGCGCTACGAGCGGGCGGGCGAGACCTATCTGATGCTCGTCAACGAGCATCCCAAGCAGGGTATCTCCACTCAGATTGCGCTTGCCGACGGCACACCCGTTGCAGGCGCGCGCCTCGACCTGCTCAACGGCACCGAGCCCGCCGCCTTTGACGGCACGCTCGAGCTGGCTCCCTACGAGAGCTGCATCGTGGTCCTTGGGGCTACAGGTTCCGCCGGCGCGACAACCGCTGGAACCGAAGCCGCATGCATCGACGGGCCCTGGACGGTTGCCTTCTCTACCCCTGGCACCGATGCCTTTGGCGAGTCTGTTGAGCTTGCAGACCTGCACGACCTTTCCTCGGCCGAGTTCCCCGGCAAGGCCGGCACATTCCGCTACCAGGCTTCCTTTGTCCTGGGCGAAGCGGCCAGCCGCACCGTCATCGACCTTGGGGAGGTCTTTGAGACCGCAACCGTCACCCTCGACGGCAAATCCCTCGGCACACGCATCTGTCCGCCTTACCGCTTTGAGGCCGGCGCGCTTTTGGCCGGTGAGCACGCGCTTACGGTTGACATCATCAACACCCTCGACCACGCCGTCCCCGACATGTTCGGCATGACCGAGCCCTCCGATCCCAGCGGCCTCTTGGGGCCCGTACGCGTGCTCGGGTAACGCCCCGGGCGCAAACGGCCCAACAAGGACAGCGCCCTATGTTGAGCCCGCGCAGCGTCAAGCGGTCCGTCGTTCATAGACCGGCGGACCAAAACTCCCAGCCAAGCCGAACGTTTTATTTATCGCTATGATTGGTTTATCGCGACGCAAACGCATAGGAGCCATATGGATATCAGGCGAAAGATCACGCAGGGCAAAAGCCTCACCCCCACCGAGCAACAACTTGGGCAAACGGCGCTCGCCATGGGCGAGGATGTGCGCGGGCTTTCCATTAAGGAATTTGCCGCGCGCGCCAACGTTTCGGTCGCGAGCGTTCACCGCTTTTGCAAAAAGCTCGGCCTCAAGGGATTCAAAGACCTCAAGGTCGAGCTCATCCGCCAGGCGACCGAGGCGGGCAACCGGCGCGACGTGGACATCAACTTTCCCTTCGATGCCACCTCCACCCCTGCGCAGGTGATGGAACGCATGGAGGGGCTCTACCAGACCACCTTGGCCGAAACGCAGGAGCTGCTCGACCCTGCACAGCTCAACCACGCCGCCAAGCTCATCATGCGCGCCGGCACCGTGGACATCTACACGGGCTCGCATAACCTGTATCCAGCGGGAATGTTCCGCGATCGCCTGCTTTCCGCCGGCAAAAGCGCGACGTGCCACGACAGCGTCGAGGCTCAGGTGCGCACGGCGCTCGCCTCGGGTCCCGACCATGTGGCAATCGTCATCTCCTACAGCGGCCTTGCCCCCAACCTCAAGGAGATCTTGCCGATCCTTAGCAGTCGACATGTCCCGGTCATCGTCATCGGCACGCCGTACTGTGCCCGCATTCACCCCGGCTTTGCCGCCTATCTCACGGTAAGCGACCACGAGAGCATGACGCACCGCATCACGCAGTTCGCCAGCCATATCGCCGTGCAATACGTACTCGATTCGCTCTATAGCAGCTACTTTGCCAAAGATTACGCCCGCTGCTCCGAGTTCTTAGAGCGCTCGTTTCCCTACACCCGCCTGCCCGGGCTTAAGTAGCGACGAGCGTGGATTTTCGGACACTAGCCTAACGAGCGTGGATAATCTCCCACTTTGAGCCCACAAACAGGCTAAAAACGGGAGATTATCCACGCTCATTTTGGGTCCCCTGGGAACGCATGAGGAGGGCGGATAGACAGCCGTTATTTGCGAGGCGTCAGCGACGTAAAGAGTCCGTGTTGGTTGCAGTAAAGATATATCCTGCCGCGCCCGGTAATATGGAAGCGCGGCTGCACCGATTGCTCTGGATAGAGCTTCTTAAAGCAGATGCCGTCCATAGTCGCATATGCCACAAAGCTAA
>USAX01000033.1 GCA_900552705.1 uncultured Collinsella sp.
CGGCACCGGTCAGGATGGTGGCGACCAGCGACACCAGGCACAGACCAAACATCGTGGTCGCCATGCGGCCCAGGTAGGCGTTCTGCACGTCGGCGGGGTCGATGCCCTGCGCCTTGTACTCGTCCTGCACGAAGGTCACGGCGCGCTGCGTGACAATGGAGCCCGACATGGAACCCATCTTGTCCGCCATACCGTTGGCGCCCTCGACGAGCTTGCCCTGATCGATGAGGCCGCCTTCAACGCCCAGGCGCAGGCTCTTCATGGTGATCTTGCCGCCGTCGGCATCAATCTGCTTTTGCATGTTTTGCGCCGCTGCGGCCTTTTGCTGCATCTCGGCGAGCTGCTCGGGCGTCATTGCCGCCATCTGCTCGGGAGTGGGCATGGCCTGGGCGCCGCCGCCATTGCTTGCCTCGGTGGATGCGCCGGTCATGTCGCCCATGGAGTCGGCGTCGATGCCCTGGTTGAGCGAAAGGACGACGGTCTCGGGCAGGCTCATAATGTCGGCAATCTTGCCGCCATCGGCACGCTCTTCCTCGGTGCCCTTGTACGTTCGAATGCCGTTTTTGTCAGCCTTGCTAAACACGGCCTCCACAGCTTTGGCGTCCTTGGTGCTCATAAAGAGCTCAAGGTCATCGAGCGATTCGGCGCGAATGGTGTCGGGCACGGGCGAGGCGATGCCGCCTTGCTGTACGCCCACGTCGACGATGTCGCTCATGTAGGTAGGCAGTGCCAGATCGGCGTTGCAGCTGATTACGATAAGTACGATAGCTGTGAACAGTGCCAGGACATGCTTTTTAAAGAGTTTGAGAATCCTCACTCGGCATCTCTCCTTTCTTGATTGCGGTCGATAATTTCGTTGGCACGTCTTAGAAGGCGCACCATCTCTTGGGTATCTGTTTCGCCGAGCTGCTCGAGGAAGGCCGCGGTGCGGTCCTCGAATTCCCGACGTTTGATTTCGAGGACCTGGAATCCCTTGTCGGTCACCGTGACGTGTACGCGACGGCGGTCGGTCTTTGAGTGCTTGCGCTCGACCCAGCCCTTGGCTTCGAGGGCGCGCAGAATATTGGCGATGCGAGCGCTCGAGACCCAGGCGCGATCAGCGAGTTCGCTCGGCGTGAGCGAGCCGCCAGCGAGCATGAGGGCGCGCATGACAGCCATCTCGCCGCCGAGAGCTTTGTCCGCAAAGCGCGAAATGCGCTGATGCATGCTGCCAAACTCAGTTAAAAGCTGACGCCCAAGCTCATGGAAATCGGTATCTTCCACCGAAAACCCCTAACACTAGAAACTATTTTCAGTGAAAGATGATACCCCTGTACGCGCACCCTAACCGGCAGATTTTGAGGCATGTCCCAAAAATCTACGTGGCTGCCAGTCAATATAAAGAGCGTATAAAGACTTAAAATCATTCAATAATTGTAGCGTTTCAAAGAATTATCATGCACGCGGTTAGGCGAGGGGTTGTCACCACCATGACGACTGGGACTCATATAACGCCACGTGCGATGCTCCAACTTCCCGCAAGGAGACACCTTATATAAAGGGGGTTGGAGTCATGGCATTTGACTTCACGGGCAAAACCGCGATCGTTACCGGTGGCACTCAGGGCATTGGCCTCGAGATTGCCAAGGGCATCGTTGCGGGCGGCGGACACGTCGCGCTCATCGCAAGGAACGCTGCTAAGGGCGAGGCCGCGGTGGCCGAGCTTGGCGAGGGCAACAAGTTCTACCAGCTCGATGTTGCCGATGCGCCCAAGGCGCGCGAGACCGTCGAGCAGATTTTCACCGATCTGCCCCAGACCAACATTCTGATCAACTGTGCCGGCGTTATCAGCACCAAGAAGTTCGACGAGATCGACGACACCGAGTGGCGTCGCACCATTGACATCAACCTCAACGGCACCTTTACCATGATGAATGCCGTGTACCCGCACTTTAAGGCGGCACATGCCGGCACCATCGTCAACGTGAGCTCTGTGGCTGGCAAGATCGGCGGCGGCCTGCTCGGCACTGCTGCCTATGCGAGCTCCAAGGCCGGCGTCAACGGCCTGACCAAGGCGGTCGCTAAGGAGGGCGGTAAGTTTGGCATTCGCTGCAACGCCGTGTGCCCGTCGCTCACCCTTACCGATATGACCTCGATTCTCTCTGATGAGAACTCCCAGCGCATCATCAACGGTATCCCCCTGGGCCGCGCCGCACAGGCCAGCGAGCCCGCGCAGATGGTGCTGTTCTTCGCTTCCGACCTTGCCAGCTTCGTGAACGGCGAGATCGGTGACTGCGACGGTGGCATCGTCCTGGACGGGTAATATCCCGCGACGATTATTCGGCGACGGCTCCTGCGACTCGGGACCGTCGCCTTCTTTCTGGCACAGGAGCGTGTGACCGCGTGTCACACGCATCAAAAGGAGATATAAATGAGTGAATCGACTGCGGTGGAGGCGCCGGCAACAAAGGAGCCGTTCTTTAAGATGTCCTCCATCCCGGGTGCCAATATTTTGGTGCCGCTTTTGCTGGGCTGCCTGCTCAACACGCTGTTCCCCGACCTGTTTAAAACGCTCGGCAGCTTTACGCTCGGCATGACCCAGCAGGGCGCAGGCCCGCTTGTTGGCGCCTTTTTGCTCATCGTCGGTACGACGATTTCGTTTAAGAGTGCTCCTGCCGCCGCTGCCCGCGGTGCCATCATTATCGCCGTCAAGCAGGTCGTGGTCGTTGCCGTGTCGCTGCTCATCCTTTATGTGTTCAACGACAACCTGTTTGGCATCTCGGCCATGGTGATGCTGGCCGCTTGCACGGGTGCGAACAACGCTATGTACGCTGGACTGATGGGCACCATGGGCAATGAGGCCGAACGTGGTGCCGTCGCCATCACCACGCTGGTTGTCGGCCCTCCGGTCACGATGATCGTGCTCGGCGCTGCCGGTCAGGCTCCGATCGGCTGGTCGCTCGTGGGCGCCATCCTGCCGATCGTCGTCGGCATTATCCTGGGTAACCTCTTCCCCAGCTTTAAGAAGATGATGGCACCGGCACTTTCCGCCATCATCGTGCTCGTCTTCTTTGCCATGGGCTCGACCATGACCTTTGGCCAGCTTATCAACGGTGGTCTTCCCGGCATCCTGCTCGGCGTGATCTGCTCGGTGGTCTTTGCAATTCCCGTCATCGCGGTCGACAAGCTCACGGGCGGTACGGGTGTCGCAGGTGCGGCCATTTCGAGCTGCGCCGGAGCCAATGTGGCCACGCCTGCCGCCATGGCAAGCGTCAACGAGGCCATGTACGGCGGCGCGGTGCTCGCGACGGCTACGGCGCAGGTCGCAGCATGTGCTATCGTGACGGCCATTTTGACCCCGCTGGTCACCAGCTGGTGCTACAAGCATTTTGAGGGTCAGGGCCACAGCAAGGCAACGACCGACAAGGCCGCCGCAGCCGCCTAATGCCAAACGGCAATCAAAGCTAAATAACTAGCCATGCCACAGGGCGGCCCCGGGGGAAATCCCGTGGCCGCCCTGCAGTTTCTGCGGGGTCTCTGGGGCACTTTACCCTGCTAAAACTGGCATAACAGCTAGAGTGAACGTCGTACAAAGGCAAGGAAAAATACCAAACAAATCGGTGAACGGTAGTTGTTCGCGCTCGCATTTCCTGCGGATTTGTTAAAAACGCACTAATGGTATAAAAAAAGAAACATATAACAGCCCTGATGAAGGGGGTGGCTATGTTATCCTTCTCAAACGGGTGAAATCTTGGGTTTTGGGTTGCAGTTCCAAGGTGGACAAACGTTTTTCCCTGTACCAACGTGTGGTGAAGAACGGAAGAAGCCGGTAGTGCAAGCCGATAATTCAAGAATTCAATAAGCAGCGGTGTGAGAGAGCGCCGCATTACACGTAACTAGGAGCGTGGTTACACAATGCAGGAGGCATGGGAAGGCTTCAAGGAAGGCATCTGGACGGGAGAGGTTGACGTCCGAGACTTCATCCAGAAGAACTACACCCCCTACGAGGGCGACGAGTCGTTCCTCGCCGGCCCGACCGAGCGTACCAAGGAGCTGTGGGGCGAGGTTCTCGACCTGCTGCTCAAGGAGCGCGAGCAGGGCGGTGTCCTCGATATGGACACCAAGACCGTTACGGGTATCGTGAGCCACCCCGCTGGCTACATCGATAACGCCCACCGCGAGAAGGAGACCATCGTCGGTCTCCAGACCGACAAGCCGCTCAAGCGCGCGCTGCACGTCAACGGTGGTATCCGCATCGCTTGCCAGGCTGCCAGCCAGCACGGCTACAAGGTCGACGAGAACGTTGTCGAGCGCTACACCTTTGAGCGCAAGACCCACAACGCCGGCGTCTTCGATGTCTACACCCCCGAGATGCGCGCCTGCCGCTCGGCTCACATCATCACCGGTCTGCCCGATGGCTATGGCCGCGGCCGCATTATCGGCGACTACCGTCGTGTCGCCCTGTACGGTGTCGACTACCTGATCAAGGACAAGGAGGCCCAGAAGGCTTCCACCCCGACGGTCATGACCGCCGACAACATCCGCGACCGTGAGGAGCTGCAGGAGCAGATTCGCGCCCTCGGCGAGCTCAAGATGATGGCCGAGACCTATGGTTTCGATATTTCCAACCCTGCTACCAACACGCAGGAGGCCATCCAGTGGATGTACTTCGCCTACCTCGCTGCCGTTAAGGAGCAGAACGGCGCCGCTATGTCCATCGGCCGTACCTCCACGTTCATCGACATCTACGCTGAGCGCGACCTTGCCAACGGTACCTTCACCGAGGAGCAGATCCAGGAGTTCGTGGATCACTTCATCATGAAGCTCCGCATGGTCAAGTTTGCCCGTACCCCCGAGTACCAGGCCCTGTTCACCGGCGATCCGCAGTGGGTCACCGAGTCCATCGGCGGCATGGGCGTTGACGGGCGCACGCTCGTTACCAAGATGAGCTACCGCTACCTGCACACGCTCGAGAACATGGGCACCAGCCCCGAGCCCAACATGACCGTTCTGTGGTCGACCCGTCTGCCCGAGAACTTCAAGAAGTTCTGCGCCAAGACTTCTGTCGCCAGCTCCTCGATCCAGTACGAGAACGACGACCTCATGCGCGTTTACCACGGCGATGACTACGGCATCGCCTGCTGCGTGTCCTCCATGCGCATCGGCAAGGAGATGCAGTTCTTCGGCGCCCGTGCCAACCTGGCCAAGTGCCTGCTGTATGCACTCAACGGCGGTGTTGACGAGGTCTCCAAGAAGCAGGTCGGCCCCAAGTATCGCGCCGTCGAGGGCGATACGCTCGATTACGACGATGTTGTGGCCAAGTACAACGACATGATGAAGTGGCTCGCTGGCGTGTACGTCAACTCGCTGAACATCATTCACTACATGCACGATAAGTATTGCTACGAGCGCATCCAGATGGCTCTGCACGACAAGCACGTGCATCGCTGGTTCGCTACGGGCATCGCTGGCCTTTCCGTCGTGGCCGACTCCCTGTCCGCCATCAAGTACGCCAAGGTCCACCCCGTCCGTGACGAGAACGGCATCATCGTCGACTTCGAGACCGAGGGCGAGTTCCCCAAGTACGGTAACGACGACGACCGCGTCGACCAGATCGCTCACGACGTTGTGCACCAGTTCATGGAGTACATCCGCATGAACGACACCTACCGCAACTCCGTGCCCACGACCTCGGTTCTGACTATCACCTCCAACGTCGTGTACGGTAAGAAGACCGGCTCCACGCCCGACGGCCGCAAGGCTGGCCAGCCGTTCGCCCCGGGTGCTAACCCCATGCACAAGCGCGATAGCCACGGCGCCATCGCTTCGCTGTCTTCGGTTTCCAAGCTCCCGTTCCGCGATGCTCAGGACGGCATCTCCAACACCTTCTCCATCATCCCGAGTGCGCTCGGCAAGGAGGACCAGGTGTTCTTTGGCGATATCGACCTTGATCAGCTGGGCGAGTAACTATTGTTAGTGCTATACTAACAATAACGATTACTGATTAGCGCGCCGGTTTCGGCCGGCGCCTATCAATCGAAGGAGACACATTATGAAGGTTTCTGAAGTTTCCGAGACTCAGGCCGATAACCTGGTCCACATGCTCGACGCTTACGCCGAGAAGGGTGGCCACCACCTGAACATCAACGTCTTCAACCGTGAGACGCTGCTCGACGCTCAGGCTCACCCCGAGAAGTACCCGCAGCTGACCATCCGCGTTTCCGGCTATGCCGTGAACTTCCACACGCTCACCAAGGAGCAGCAGGACGAGGTCATTGCGCGTACCTTCCACGACAAGTTCTAAAGGGGTTTAACTCCCGCAGGATCGCCGGGCCGCTTTGGGTTACTTTCCAAAACGTCCTCGGACATGCAAAGGGCTCCGCTGCGCGCTTCGCGCGGCGGAGCCCTTTGCGTCCTGCGGAAATGTTTTGGAAAGTAACCCAAAGCGGCCCGGCGGGGGTCCTGTGTAGTCACCCTTTAGGCGGAACTCTCCTAATTATTTGGATGAGTCGTTTACTTACTTGTGCTGTTACCGTCTTCCCGCTGTTGTTGGGGTATGCTTTGTTCGTATGTAAACGTATGACATGTTGATGGGGGAGGGTGCTATGGCTCGCGAGGGCGCTCGTTCTAAGGATTCTGCTAAGCCTGGCATCAAGGAAGTTGCAGCGGTGGCGGGGGTTTCGCCCACTACGGTATCTCGCGTGCTTAATAATCGCGGCTATATTAGCCAAGAAACCCGCGATAAGGTCCATGCCGCGATGGAGCGCATCAACTATACGCCCAACGATATCGCCCGTGCCATGCTCAACGGTCGCCTGAACCTTATCGGCATGATCGTTCCCTTTGTGAGCAGCCCGTTCCATGCTCAGGTTGTGCAGGCGGTCGAGCGCACGTTGGCGGAAAACGGCTTTAAGATGTTGCTGTGCAACAGCGCCAATCGACCCGATCTTGAGCGTTCCTATATTGACATGCTCCGCCGCAATATGGTCGACGGCGTCATCGTCAACTCCCTCAATATCGGTGCTGAGGCATATGCCGAGATGGGCTTGAGCCTGGTTGGTATCGACTGCGACCTTGGCGAGGCCTCTGTTCAGATTGCGAGCGACAGCTATAGCATCGGCGAACTTGCCACGCGTCGCTTGATCGATGACGGGTGTTCACGCATCCTGTGCCTGCGCAGCAATAGCCGCATGCGCATGCCTGCCAATAAGCGTACCGATGCCTACCTCGATGTTGTTGAGCAGGCCGGTTTGCCCGCGCTTGTCCGTGAGGTCGAGTTCGTTAAGCCCGATGACGAAAAGAGCGCGGTCGTTGCGAAGATCCTCGATGAGAACCCCGATATTGACGGCATCTTTGCGGGAGACGACACGATGGCGGCCATCTGTCTCAACATTATGAAGCAGCGCGGCTTGAGCGCTCCGGACGATATTAAGGTCGTGGGCGCGGATGGTGCCCGCCGCACTATGACGTTTATGCCTGACTTAACAACCGTACGCCAAGATATCGATCGCATCGGAGAGCTCGCGGCGCAATCCATCATCGCTCTTGTTAACGGCGATAATCCTGAATCGAATATCAAGCTCCCCGTTGAACTCATTGAGGGCAAAACCGCGTAGTTCATCCCGTGCCAAAAGAATTCCTCAAACGCCTCTGATGACCGTTCGCCGGCATATGTCAACCGTTTGCCGACGACTGGAACTGCGAAAAGACGTATTGATGTGAAAACGTTTGACATATGAAAACGATTGACATATCTTGCAGTTGTACCGAGTTAGTATCTTGTGGGAAAGGAAGTCTCGGATGCACAAGGTGTATTACCAGCCTGAGGGAATTTGGGTAGGCGACATCATGCCGTACGGCGAGGACGGCACGTTCTATCTCTATCATCAGCGTGACACGCGTAACCCCGGACCTTTCGGAGAGCCGTTTGGCTGGGCACTCGCGACGACCAAGGATTTCGTCAACTACAAGGACTTTGGCGAGAGCCTTGAGCGTGGCGGCGACGAGGAAGTCGACCAGTATGTTTATGCCGGCACAGTGTTTAAGGTGGGCGACAAGTACCATGCGCTCTACACTGGTTGCAATCGCGATAAGGTCCGCGCGCGCTTGATGAAGCAGGTTCTTCTTCACGCAACGAGTGACGACGCCGTCAAGTGGGAGAAGAACATCGCCGAGACGCTGCTTCCGCCCCAGGAGGGTTACGATGACCGCAACTGGCGCGATCCCTTTGTTCTTTGGGATGAGGAGAACGAAGAGTACATGCTCATCCTCGGCACGCGTGTGGGCGAGGACAAGCGTCTGATGACCGGTCGTCTGGTCAAGTTCACCTCCAAGGACCTGGATACCTGGGAGTTCCAGGGCGACTGGTGGAATCCGGGCCTGTACACCATGTTCGAGATGCCTGATCTCTTTAAGATGGGCGACTGGTGGTATCTGGTGTTCTCTGAGTACAGTGATGGCAACAAGACCCGTTACCGCATGTCTCGCTCTATCAACGGTCCTTGGATCACTCCTGCGGACGATTCCTTCGATGGCCGCGCGTACTATGCTGCACGTACCGCATTTGACGGCGAGCGCCGCGTTCTCTTTGGTTGGGTTCCTACGCGCGACGAGGGCGGCGACCCCAGCTCTTACCTGTGGGGTGGCACTTTTATGCCTCTCGAGATCGTTCAGCGTGCCGACGGAACGCTCGGCACCAAGCTTCCCGACAGCATGCTTGGCGCCTTTGGCGAGGCTAAGGCAGTCGAGGCCTTTGAGCTTTCGTGCGAGTCGGGCAAGGTCGAGCAGGTGCTCGCCGCGGATGCCGGTTCTACCTATATGCTCGACGCCGACATCGAGCTCGCCGGTGACGCTGCCGGCTTCTCGGTGAAGCTTGCCGAGGACGCCGAGTCCGGTCTTGCCTATGAGTTCCGCGCCAACCTGCGTGAGGGCAAACTCGAGTTTACGGCGGCCCCCCAGTATCCGTGGTTCCAGGTCAACAACATGGGCCTCGAGCGTCCGTTGTTCTTTAAGGGCGAGGGCACTCACCATGTGCGTCTGGTCGTCGACGACGACATCGCGACCATCTTTGTCGATGATGTTGCGCTCAACGCTCGCTTCTGCAACAAGCAGGGCCAGGGTGTGGCGCTTACCGTCACCGACGGTGCGCTCAAGTGCGCAAACGCAACGATCGCGTCTCTGTAGCGGCAACGAACCGTTTTATGATTTAGAAAAGGAATGGAGAGGAACATGGACTACAAGGCAGTGTCCCAGCAAGTCGTCGACAACGTCGGCGGACTGGAGAACATCGAGGGCGCCACGCATTGCGTGACCCGTCTGCGTCTGGTGCTCAAGGATACGAGCAAATACAACAAGGCCGAGCTCGAGAACATCGATGGCGTCAAGGGCGTGCTGTACAACAGCGGCCAGCTCATGATCATCTTCGGTACCGGTACCGTCAACAAGGTTTACGATGAGTTTATGGCTCTGACGGGCGTTAAGGAGATCAGTGCTTCCGAGGTCAAGGGCGCCGAGGCGGACAAGAAGGGCAAGTTCTTCTCGGTCCTCAAGGTATTCTCGGATATCTTTATCCCCATCATTCCTGCCTTCGTCGGCGCTGCAATCATCATCGGCCTTAAGTCGCTGATCGTTGCCAACGGCCTCTTTGGCATGGAAGGCAGCCTCGCCGATCACAGCGAGTTCCTCAAGAACCTCGCAAGCTTCTTTGCCATTATCGCCACCACGTTCGACTACCTGCCTGTCCTGGTTATGTACAGCGCGGTCAAGCGTTTTGGCGGTAACCCGATCCTGGGCATCCTCGTCGGTATCGTCATGGTTCACCCGAGCCTTATGAACCGCAACACGTTCGTTATGGACCCGACGGGTGCTGAGTACTGGAACTTTGGTCCGCTATCCATTCCCATGGTTGCTTTCCAGGGCGGCGTGTTCCCTGCAATCCTGACTGCCTGGTTTATGGCCAAGGTCGAAAAGATTGCCCAGAAGTACATCCCCGAGGTCGTTTCGTTCGTCTTTGTCCCGACCGTTACCCTGATTCTTGCTAACGTCGCCCTGTTCACCGTGTTCGGCCCGCTCGGCAACCTGATCGGCGACGTCCTCGGCGGCGTAATCGATATCCTGTACAACAGGATGGGCGTCTTTGGTGCCTTTGTCTTCGCCGCGTTCCTGCAGCCGCTTGTCGTTACCGGTACGCATCAGTTCATCCAGGGTATCGAGGCAAACCTCGTCGCCACGACTGGCTTCAACTACATCCAGGCCATCTGGTCGGTTTCCATTATCGCCCAGGGCGGCGGCGCCATCGGCATGTACCTCATTCATAAGAAGCATTCCAAAGAGCGCAACATCTGCATGTCGTCCTTTATCCCGACGCTGGTCGGAATCTCCGAGCCCGCTATCTTCGCTGCAAACATGCGCTACTCGATCATCCCGTTCATCTGCGCTTGCATCGGTGCAGGCTGCGGCGGTGCCTTCGTGAAGCTCTTTGAGGTGCGCGCCATCGGTCAGGGTCTGACCGGCGTGCTTGGCCTGCTCATCGTCACGCCCGAGACGCTCATGTGGTATGTGGCTGGCAATCTCATCGCCTTTATCGTGCCGATCGTCTTGATCTTTGCCTACAACAAGGCAAAGGGCGTGCCGACCACTGATGAAGAGGGCGCTGGCGCTGGCTTCGATGTCAGCTTCTAGTTGAGCCGTTCAGCGTAATCTGAGGATAAGTCCATTTGAGGAAGGGCGTTCGGCTCGTGTGAGTCGAGCGTCCTTTCCCATAGACGAGAAGGTCAATGGCGATGTTTAATCAAAAAAACAAGGTGATGCGTGCGGACTATGAGCAGTGGCGAGCTGGACAGGATGAGACGGCGGCTCGCATCGCGTCCGACCCCGATAGGCTTTTGTTCCATGTGGAGCCTGAGCTTGGCTGGCTCAACGACCCCAACGGTTTGGTTCAGATTGGTGATACGTATCACATCTATCATCAATACGATCCGTTCGATGCTGCGCATGGCGGTCCAGTGCTTTGGAACCATCTGACGACAAAGGATTTTGTGACGTACGAGAATCGCGGCCCCGTGTTGTTCCCCGATTCCGATTTGGATTCGAGTGGAGCGTATTCTGGTTCTGCCTTTGTACGTGATGGCAAGATTCACTACTTCTATACCGGCAACGTTAAGCATTTTGACCGCGATGATTACGACTACGTGTTGACGGGCCGTGAGCAAAACCAGATTCATATGGTTGCCGAGAATCCCGACGAATTGGGCGAGAAGCGCATAGCTGTTGGGCCGGTCGATTACCCCGACGATATCGGTACGCACGTGCGCGACCCCAAGATCCTTGAACACGACGGTATCTACTACATGGTTCTCGGCGCTCGTACGAAAGACGATCGCGGGTGCGTGCTTGTCTATACCTCGCGCAATCTTGAGGACTGGAGCTATGCGACGCGCATTGAGTTGGACGAGAAGTTTGGCTTTATGTGGGAGTGCCCCGATCTGTTTGAGCTCGATGGCGAGCTTATTCTCGTTTGCTGTCCGCAGGGTGTGCCTGCCGATGGTTGGCATTACCGCAATCCGCATCAGTGCGTGTGGTTCTCCATCGAGGCCGATTGGGAGGCGCCGAGCTTTAAAATCGTCGGGCAGGGCATGCCCCCGATGGTCGATGCCGGTTTTGATTTCTATGCTCCGCAGTCCTTTGAGGATACTGCAGGCCGGCGTTTGATGATCGGATGGTCGGGTTGCCCCGACGCGACGGCAGAAAACCCGACGGTGGCGCGCGGGTGGCAGTGCGCGTTGACGGTGCCGCGAGAGCTGAGCATACGCGATGGTAAGCTCTGCCAGCGGCCGGCGCACGAGATTGAGAGGATGCGCGGTGACTGCGTTCGCGCGATAGGCGGTGAAACCGTTGAGGAGCCGGGCCGCCTGTTTGATCTTGTGGTTTCCTGCGAGGGCGCCAAGATGGTCGAGCTCGAAATCCGCAAGGGTGTCTTTGTGCGCTATGCAGACGGGATGCTTACCCTCGACATGGGTGACGAAGGCTATGGGCGCGACCAGAGGTCGATTGAGCTCAGCGAGCTTCGCGACCTGCGCGTGCTTTCGGACACTACGATGGTCGAGATTTTTGCAAATGGCGGCGAGGCGGCACTTACGAGCCGTACCTATTCGCCGGCGGTTCCGGCGATGGAGCTGCACGCCGAGGGCGCGGCATCGATGAATTTCTACCGCCTCGCGCATTAACCGTGTGTGGAGCACGATTGGACTTGCTGGGCGGAATGTGTCGCAGTTGCCGCAGCGAACTACCGTTTATCGCGTATAGCGACCGTTTGCGGAGTAAGTAACACTTAGTAATAAACCGTGTAGAATCTCAGATTAGCACGGAGTTTTTCCAGGGAGACGCTGTCCTTTGTTGTGTGCAAGGGGCGGCGTCTCTTTGGCGCTCTGCCGCCGTTGTGCAACAGTGCGGCGGCGCGTGCCATGTATTGAAAAGCCAATGTCGAGATGGGTCGTGATGATAATGGGCAAGTACGTAATCGTGGTTGAATCTGGTTCGGATGTAACGCCAGAGCTTTGCGAGCGCTACGGCATCGTGCGTGTGCCCATGCATGTCACGATTGGTGACGAGACTGTCGAGGACGGCTCGATCGATCCGCTCGAGATTTATTCGCGCTGCAACGAGTTTGGCGTGATGCCCAAGACCAGCGGCTGTGCGCCGGCAGATTTCTCCCGCGTGTACGACCGCATCCATGCCGAACAGCCCGACGCGACCATTTTGCATCTTGCATATTCCGAGGCCACGACCTGTTCGCATCAGTCCTCGAAGATTGCGGCCCAGGGGCGCGACTACGTGTTCTCCATGGACACGCGCTTTGTCTCGGTGGGCCAGTCGCTCGTTGTCGTCGAGACCGCCAAATACATCGAGGCTCACCCAGATGCCACCGTTGACGAAATTTTCGCCTTCACCAATTCGGTGATGGACCGCGTGCTGCTGGGTTTTGTTCCTACCGACCTTGCCTTCCTTAAGGCAGGCGGTCGCTTGTCCAACGTCGCGTTCCTAGGCGCCCATCTGCTCAAGATTAAGCCCTGTATCGAGGTGACGGGCGGCAAGTTCGTGGCGACTAAGAAGTTCCGCGGCTCTATGCTCAAGTGCGCCCGCGCCTTTATTGACCACATGGTTGCGAAGGGCGAGATTGACTACTCGCACATTGGCCTGGCGTATTCGGTGGGCCTTTCCGAGGAGCTGCGCGACGACATGGAAGTCTATGCACACGACATGGGCTTTAAGGACGTTACTTGGACTCAGGTCGGCGGCGTCATCTCGAGCCATTGCGGCCCGACCGCCTTCGGTGCGGTGCTTACGCTTAAAGCGTAAAGGCTGCAAACGAACATTTTCTCGCTTTCGCGAGTGCTCAGCAGCCATATGATCGATATAAGTCCCTGCCATGGCGGTAGGGGGCAGATTGAAGCATGCCACTCTGGCCCGAGACGTTTAAACGCAAGCGTATGGGCTAGAATGGCTCTGGCATTTATGTAGCTAAAACCAAAGAGAGGCAAGGTAGCGGGAATGGCTGAGATGACGCTCGAGGGCGTGGACGCTCGTCCCGAGGACTCCACGTTTGCTCTGGGCCGCGTACATTCGATCGAGACGATGGGAACGGTCGATGGTCCCGGCATTCGCTTTGTGGTATTTGTCCAAGGTTGCCCCATGCGCTGCGCGTATTGTCACAATCCCGATACCTGGTCAGTTAAAGGCGGCACCATGGTGACCGTCGAGCACCTTATGGACGAGTTCCAGAGCAACCATGAGTTCTATCGCAGCGGCGGCATTACGGTTTCGGGTGGCGAGCCGCTTCTACAGCCCGAGTTTTTGGCCGATCTGTTCCGTGCAATGCACAACAACCCCGATGGCCGCGTGCATACCTGCCTTGATAGCTGCGGCTATGCGTTCGATCCCAACCACCCCGAGAAGTTCGATGCTGTGCTCAACGAGACCGATATGGTGCTGCTCGACATTAAGCATGCCGATCCCGTCGAGCATAAAAAGCTGACCGGTTGCGATTCCGCACGCATTCTGGCGTTTGGTGATGAGCTGGCGCGTCGCAAGATTAAGGTTGTTATTCGCCACGTGGTGGTGCCGGGTATCACCGATACGGTGGAAGAATGCGAGAAGCTCGGTCGCCTGATTGCCCCGTGGCATAACGTGGTCGGCCTGGAGATGCTGCCGTATCACACGATGGGTGTCGTCAAGTACGAGCAACTGGGCATTCCCTATAAGCTCGAGGGCGTGCCCCAGATGGATACCGCGCGCATGCCCGAGCTGCGCAACGCCGTCATGACGGGCATGAAAAAGCGCCGCGCGGAACTCAAAAACGCCATCGGATAGCGTGCCATATTCGCTCCCCAAAGGCACTCATTGGGGACAGACTTAAATGAGTGCCCCTGGGCACCAAGTTGATTGCCAAAGAGCCCCGTCAAGTTGCGGTGGAATAGTTCTTGTTTTTCGGCTTATGCCGCCCAAATAGGAACTATTCCACCGCAAGTGCGATTTGGGTAGAGATGCGCAACAGAATCGCGCCATTTGGATAAAAACGCTTGTGGTTTCTTTAAAGACGTCTTAAACGCCGCTGAATATCCTTGGAAAGAAATGCCTGCTCGGTATTATGCTGCTCGTATATAAACGGTAGCAACCAGGAGACCACGTGCGAAACAACGCATCGCGGGACGAGTATGTGCCGCAACATGGCAGCAGATATGAGACGAAGGGCACGCCTTCGCGTGGCCTTGCTGACGCTCGCATCCGCGTGACGAAGATTGCCGCCATTGGGATGCTAACGTTGGCGGTTATTATCCTCGGAATTACCGCCAAAACCTACGCGTCGGAGCGAATGGCACACTCAGATGCGCCAACGGTTCAGACGCAAAACGAAAAGGTCTCTGAATCTAAAGCCACCGCAAGCCGAACCCTGTCGACAGCGAGCCTCAAGACGAGGCTTTCGAAGGCGGACTTTAACGATATTCCCTCAGGCGATACCGTGCAGACCTTCTCACTGGTTGATGACCAGATTCCCGCCCTGGAGGATGAGAGCCTCGCCGCGCTCCAGGACGCCCTGAGTCGGGGCCAGGAGCTGGGCGATGTGGGTGTGGTGTTCTACGACCTATCGAGCGGCAAGGGTGTGACGTATAACGCCGATGTCGAGGTTTACGGTGCGAGTAGCTACAAGGCGCTCTATGCGTTGTATATCTGCGAATCTCTGGTCGAGACGGGTCAGGTTTCACTCGATGATTCCCTTGGCACCTATGGTGGCTACAACATGGGTTGGCAGACGGTGCGCGACCTGATCGATGCCGCGGTCGTTAATTCGGACAACGATTCGT
>USAX01000034.1 GCA_900552705.1 uncultured Collinsella sp.
CATATGCCTGCGGTATCATATTGCGCCGTGTATCGTTTCCAAACACACGTCTCTATAACGTAACAGGAGATCACATGGACGCAACCGCAATTATCCTCGCCGCCGGCGAGGGCACCCGCATGAAGTCGAACCACTGCAAGGTTTCGCACAAGATCCTGGGCAAGCCCATGGTTCAGTGGATCGTCGACGCCACCATCAAGGCCGGCTGCAGCCGCGTCGTGGTCGTCATCGGCAGCCACGCCGACGAGATGCGCGCCCTCATCGATGGCGCCTACGCCAACAGCGCCACCAAGGTCGAGTGCGTCGAGCAGACCGAGCGCCTGGGCACCGGCCACGCCGTCAAGGTCGCGCTCGAGGCCTGCGGCATCACGCAAGGCCCCGTCGTCGTGCTCAACGGCGACCTGCCGCTCATCACCGCCGACACCGTCGCCAAGTTCGCACAGACCGTCGCCACCGGCGAGCTCGCCTGCACCGTCATGACCATGACCCCGCCCGATCCTTTTGGCTACGGCCGCATCAAGCTGGGCGCCGACGGCCAGATCGAGCGCATCATCGAGCAAAAGGACTGCACGCCCGAGCAGGCCGCCACACTGCTGGAGTGCAACGCCGGCTGCTACGCCTTCGACGGCGCGCAGCTTGCCGCCCACATTAACGAGATCGGCAACGACAACGCGCAGTCCGAGTACTACCTGCCCGACATGCTCGAAATCCTCAAGGGTCACGGCCAGGCAGTCTCCATCTTCCACTGCGACGACTACCGCGACGGCCTGGGCGTCAACAGCCGCATCCAGCTCGCACAGCTCACCGCCATCGCGCGCGACCGCATCAACGAGCACTGGATGGCCGAGGGCGTCACATTCATCGACCCCACGCAGGCCTGGATCGGCCCCGACGCCACCATCGGCCGCGACACCGTCGTGTGGCCGCAGACGCACCTGATCGGCCACGTCACCGTGGGCGAGGAGTGCCAGCTCGGCCCCAACAGCCGCCTCACCGACACCACCGTCGGCAGCGGCTGCACCATCGATGAGACCATCGCCATCGAGGCCGTCATCGAGAACGGCGTCGATTGCGGCCCGCGCGCCTACCTGCGCCCGGGCACCCATATGCTCGACGGATCCAAGGCCGGCACGCACGTGGAGATCAAGAAGTCCACGATCGGCGAGGGCTCCAAGGTGCCGCACCTGTCCTACATCGGCGACACCACCATGGGCCCCGGCGTCAACGTGGGCGCGGGCTCCATCACCTGCAACTACGACGGCGTCCACAAGCACAAGACCGTCATCGGCAAGGACGCCTTCATTGGCTCCGACACCATGATGGTCGCGCCCGCCCAGATTGGCGACGGTGCACTCGTGGCCGCCGGCTCCGTCATCACCGAGCCGGTCCCGACCGACGCACTCGGTCTGGGCCGCGCCCGTCAGGTAAATATTGAGGGCTGGGCCGCCGATTATCGCCGCCGTCTGCACGAGGACGACGAGGTATAACGTTTTATCAAGCACAAAAGGAGCTGTTCCATGGGGACGGCTCCTTTTTTTCTATCGTGACCTGCGCGACCGGATGAGTGGTCGGTTCGTGTCCGTTGACGGTAAAGACGTTATCAAGACTCGATAAACCCCGTCGCGCGGTTACAATGCAACAAGGCATCTATATGGCATTCGATATAAAGGAGAAGGGTAATGCCGATTAATGATCCCGAGAAGTCGGAGAATATGCGCAAGTCCATCCGCGTGTATTCCGGTTCCTCCAACCGTCCCCTCGCTCAGAAGATCGCTGAGTACCTTGGGGTCGAGCTTTCGGGCCTTACGCTAAAGCAGTTCGCCAATGGTGAGATTTACGCCCGCTACGACGAGACCGTCCGCGGCGCCGACGTCTTCCTGATTCAGTCCGTGGCCGGCGGCAACGTCAATGACATGCTCATGGAGCTGCTCATCGCCACCGACGCTGCCAAGCGTGCATCCGCCCGCTCCATCACCGCCGTTATCACCCACTACGGCTATGCCCGCCAGGACCGCAAGGCCGGCCCGCGCGAGCCCATCACCGCCCGCCTCGTCGCCAACCTGCTCGAGCGCGCCGGCGTCGACCGCATCATCACCCTCGACCTGCACCAGGGTCAAATCCAGGGCTTCTTTGATATCCCGGTCAACCACCTGTCCGCACTGCCGCTGTTTGGCCAGTACTACAACGCCATGAACTTCGACACCGACAACCTGGTTGTCGTCTCCCCCGACGTGGGTCGTGCCAAGGCCGCCAAGAAGCTGTCCGACATGCTCGGCTGCGACCTGGCCATCGCCCACAAGGGCCGTCCGCGCCACAACGCCGCCGAGGTCATGGGCATCATCGGTGACATCAAGGGCAAGACCTGCATCATCAATGACGACATGATCGACACCGCCGGCACCCTGTGCGCCAACGTCAAGGAGCTCAAGGCTATGGGCGCTGGCGACATCTACGTCTGCGCCACCCACGGCATCTTCTCCGGTCCGGCCATCGAGCGTCTGAACGACGCCCCCATCGTCGAGTGCGTCGTCACCGACGCCATTCCCGTCGAGGTCGGCGGCAAGATCAAGACCATCTCGGTCGCCGAGGAGTTCGCTCAGGCCATCTCCGCCGTTTACCACGAGGAGCCCGTCTCCACGCTCGTCGGCGGCGACTTCGCGCTGTAATCCAACGCGCATCGCATCATCTTTGATGCTTTTAAAGGGTCGGAAGCTCGCTTCCGACCCTTTTTCTATCCCTCGCCAACCCGCCCTGGACAATTAGTTCAGATACGTATTTTTTAAAGCTCCAAAGGACCATTCGGAGCCTTCTGAGTTCCCCGGCGGATGCCATGCCGTCCAAAGCTCATCGTTTTCGAGTACAACCGCTGCATGTTTATCCTCAAATCGCCCTCGAACGCCCGCCGCCTTATACGTATCTGAACTAACTGCCCAGTAGCTATTGTCAACCTTCGCGGCAGAGCTCAATTTCCTGCAATCCCCTCAACCGATTCCACCGATTTCATAACACCCAGCCGTTCATGGCGCGCAGCGCCCCGCTAAGCGAAAAGAACGGTATGGCGGTCGCATTCTGCCGCCAACTTAGTACGTTATAGCTATGACGACCGTGATTTCACATTTCTCCGCCCTTCGCGCAATTCGTCGCGCACGACGGGCGTACTCTGCCCTACCCTGGGACTTCGTTGATAGCGAACAGCAAGCACATGCCTTGGCTGGCTGTATTCCCAACAATGACGCGATAGACTTTGGCGCACTTTCGATACTCGACGCCTGGAATGAAGATGATTCCGAACTGCTCGATCTTCTCGTTTCAAACGAAGACAACAGACGCCCCGACAAGCGACTTCTTCAGCATATTCTCTCCGCTCCGCTTCCTGAAGGTGCAATTATGCACGTCGAGGCCGACATCTACGCAACGTCTCCTGCCATGACAGCCATGCTTTGTTCCAAAAATGAATCAGTTGCCAAAACCTTGATGCTTCTCATGGAGCTGCTCGGAACCTACTCACTTCCGCCCGAGGCAACTTACCCCATCGCCTATGACGACACGTGGCCCAAGGCCAACAGCTTCGAAGCGATGGACGACCTCGATTGCCAGGGCGACCAACCGACGCCCGAAAAGCAAGCCGAAACCCGCTACGAACAGGCACACTACAAATGCGAACCCGCCACAACCATCGAAGAGCTCGAGGCAGTCGCACGGTTTGCCAAAAGCAGTTCCTACGCCTCGTTTCGTACGGCTGTCAAACTCGCCCGGGCCGGATCCGCATCCCCAGCGGAATCATTGATGTTCGCCGTCCTGGGCGCACCCATGCGCTTTGGCGGATTCGGGTGTTGCAGCTTGCCCATGGGAGGCCTGCTGCTCAACTACCGTGTCGATTTCGACACCCTTGCGGTCAACATGTCCTCCGGCATCCCTTATGCCATCTGCGACCTATATTGCCCGGCAGCCAGAGTCGACAACGAATACAACGGAATTGGACATGAGCTTCAAAACGCTCGCATCCACGATGGCAATCGAAATAATGGCCTCAAGGCAATGGGCATCCACGTCCTGGTTATCAATCGCGACCAAATGAAAGACCTTGTTGCACTCGAAGCCTTCGCCCAAACGATGCATCGACTCGCGGGAGTCCGATTCCGATATCGCATCAAGGGCTATCGCAAGCGTCAGGCCGCTTGGCTCAACGCCTGCGGGCCGGAATCGGCCTTGCGCCGGTCTAAACGGCGAATCACCCGCGCGCCGTCGAACAGGGCTGGACGGTTAGTTCAAATACGTATAAATGGACACATTGAATTAGGCTGTTTTGCAGTTATCTCTATACCATTCGCCCTATTTGAAGGCAGGATAGACTTCAAAACAGCGCCATATGGACTAACTAAAGCTCCAAAACAACGTACCAGCATTGAATTGAGCACTTCAAGTCCTCGGAACTTATACGTATCTGAACTAACTGTCCACCTTGGATTTCGACGGCTGTCCAAACGCCCCCAAACAACCTCAATTGCCCTCCATTTGACAGCGGCAACAGGGTCGCTCACCATAGCAGACGACAAATCAACGAAAGGATGAACATGGCAGCTGCACAGCCGCTTAAGATTCGCATGGTTGCCGGACTTGGCAACCCGGGTGAGGAATATGCCGAGACCCGCCACAACGCCGGCTTTAAGGCGATCGATGAGCTGGCCCGTCAGGCCGGTGTCACGTACTGGAAAAACCAGGCCGGCGCCGAGGTCGCACTCATCAACATCAACGATCCCGAGGAAGAGGGAGGCAAGCGCCAGATCGTGCTGGTCAAGCCGCAGTCGTATATGAATACCTCGGGTGGCCCCATCTCCAAGCTCTGCCGCGAGTACAAGATCAAGGCCGAGGAGCTACTCGTGATTCACGACGAGCTCGACATCCCCGCCGGTGACGTGCGCGTCAAGGTGGGCGGTGGCCACGCCGGCCACAACGGCCTGCGCTCCATCATCGACAAGATGGGCAGCCGCGACTTTAGCCGTATCCGCACCGGCATCGGCAACCCTCCCGGCAAGATGGCCGTGGCAGACTATGTGCTCAAACAGCTGCGCGCCCGCGAGGCCGATGACTTCCAGGACACCTGCGCCCGCGCCGCAGATGCCGCCGGTTTGGCCATCGTCCACGGCGTAATCTACGCCCGCGATCACGTAAACGGCGCCGCTTCTGCCAACGGCAAACACTAAAACCTACCATTTAGGGATGTTAATTTTGGCAGGTTTTATCTGCGGAAACGCCGCGGTGGCCGCATCGCAATAAACCCCGCGCCGCCATACACGCATAACACCCCAAAGGGGGCCGGCCTCATCACAACCCGAGGCCGGCCCCTTTGCCGTTTTGCCTGATAAAACCGACCAAAATAAACCTATCCCTATTTGGTAGGTCGAAGTGGATAAACCCTTTTCCCAACCGCCGAAGACACACGTAAACAGCATGTCCATGAGGGTATAATTTGCACCGTATGTCTGCACAACGCCTGTGCGCGTACGGTTTTATTCGGGCTACCGTCCATTTCCGTGGAGGCACGGTTCGGCAGCCCTAACAAGAGAGGGGTTCTATGTATAAGATCCTGGAGAAGACGCAGTTCTCGGAGAAGGTGTTCAAGTTCCGCATTGAGGCGCCTGCAATCGCCAAGCATGCGCACGCTGGACAGTTCCTCATGGTTCGCGCCAACGAGACGGGCGAGCGCGTCCCGTTTACCCTGGCCGGCTGGAACGGTGACGAGGGCTGGGTCGAGTTCATCTTCATGGTGATCGGCAAGACCACCGAGATGCTTTCCACCTACGAGGCCGGCGAGTCGCTGCGCGACGTCGTGGGCCCGCTGGGCGTTCCCACCGAGATGGCCGAGGGCCCCTGCGCCGTCATTGGCGGCGGCGTCGGCCTGGCAATTGCCTTCCCGGTCGCCAAGCACCTGGTCGAGACCGGTCACGAGGTGCACGCCATCATGGGCGCCCGCACCAAGGACCTCCTGCTCATGGAGGACCAGTTCCGCGAGCTCCTCGACGAGGACCACATCCACATCACCACCGACGACGGTTCCTACGGCGAGCAGGGCGTTGTCACCGCTCCGCTGGAGCGTCTGCTGCAGGACAAAGCCGTGAGCCAGGTCTTCTGCGTCGGCCCCGTTCCGATGATGAAGTTCTCGACCCTCACCGCCCAGAAGTACGACACCCCCATCACCGCGTCCCTCAACCCCATCATGGTTGACGGCACCGGCATGTGCGGCTGCTGCCGCGTCGAGGTGGGCGGCGTGACCAAGTTCGCTTGCGTCGACGGCCCCGACTTCGATGCCACCCTGGTCGACTGGGATGACCTTCGTGCCCGCCAGGCCGCTTACCGTTCCGAAGAGGGCGAGTCCCTCAAGGCCTATGAGGAAAAGAGCTGCGCATGCCACTAGTTAACGGTCGTTTCGTTGCCGATATGAAGTCGCCCCGCACCCCCGATAACGAGGAGCCGGCTGCCGAGCGCGCCTGCGACTTCCGCCCCGTCGACAAGGGCTTCACCGAAGAGATGGCGCTGGCCGAGGCCGAGCGCTGCCTCAACTGCAAGAAGCCGTTCTGTGTTGAGGGCTGCCCCGTCAACATCAACATTCCCCGCTTTATCGAGCAGATCCGCGCGAAGGACTTCGGCGGCGCTCTCGATACCATTCGCGAGGACTCCATGCTTCCCGCCATCTGCGGCCGCGTCTGCCCGCAGGAGAACCAGTGCGAGGGCAAGTGCATCCGTGGCAAGAAGTCCGAGCCCGTGGCCATCGGCCAGCTCGAGCGCTTCCTGGGTGACCGCCCCGAGCTCGCCTCCACGCCCAAGATGGCCCCCAAGAACGGCAAGAAGGTCGCTGTCGTCGGCTCCGGCCCGTCCGGCATCACCTGCGCCGGCGAGCTCGCCCGTAACGGCTTTGACGTTACCGTCTTCGAGGCTTTCTTCACCGGCGGCGGCGTGCTGGTCTACGGCATCCCCGAGTTCCGTCTGCCCAAGGCGGTCGTCAAACGCGAGATTGACGGCCTGGAGGACATGGGCGTCAAGTTTGAGTACAACTCCGTCGTGGGCAACATGGCCACGGCCGAGGAGCTGTTCGAGCAGGGCTTCGACGCCATCTACGTGGCGACCGGCGCTGGCCTGCCCAAGTTCCTCAACGTCCCCGGCGAGAACCTGCCCAACGTCTTCTTCGCGAACGAGTACCTCACCCGCGTGAACCTGATGAAGGCCAACAAGTTCCCCGAGTACGACACCCCCACCAAGCACGGCAAGAACGTCGTTGTCTTTGGCGGCGGCAACGTGGCCATGGACGCCGTCCGTACCGCCAAGCGCCTGGGCGCCGAGCACGCCATCATCGCCTACCGTCGTACCGAGGACGAGATGCCCTGCCGTCGCGCCGAGCTGCACCATGCTAAGGCCGAGGGCGTCGAGGTTCTGCCGCTCGTCTCCCCGCTCGAGTTTGTCGCTGGCGAGGACGGCTCCGTGTGCGCCGTCAAGGTCCAGAAGATGGAGCTCGGCGAGCCCGACGAGTCCGGTCGCCGTCGCCCGGTGCCCATCGAGGGCGCCATCGAGGAGATCCCCTGCGACGTCGCGATCTCGGCTATCGGCACCAACGCCAACCCCTTCGCAAAGAAGATCGGCGGCAAGATGGAGCTCAACAAGTGGGGCTACATCGTTGCCGACGAGGAGACCGGCCAGACCACCGATCCCCGCATCTGGGCCGGCGGCGACATCGTCACCGGTGCCGCAACGGTCATTCTGGCGATGGGCGCCGGCAAGAAGGCCGCCGCTTCCATCACTAAGAGCCTGCTGGGCGAGTAATCACCTACAGCGCTAACCGCCAAACGGCAAAGTCCCCGTCGAGCACACGCCCGGCGGGGACTTTTCTCTATGCCGGCCAACCCATCACCACAAAGGGGACATGCGCCTTTGTGGTGGTCGGGGACTTGGCCGGCGAACCAATTCCGACGTTTGTCTCAATCTGTAACAGTTAGAGACCAAATTCCTCGCCACGTGTTACAGATCGAGACGTTAGGTTAGCGGCTGAACAGTTCGTCTCAATCTGTAACACCTAGAGCCCAACTATCAGGTTTGGTGTTACAGATCGAGATTTTGTAAAAGCCGAGAATGGGCGCTGCCACCAAAAGCCTAGCGCTTGCGGCGCTTGGTTGCGGCGATGCCGGCAGCGGCAACGGTTGCGCCGGCGATGCCAAGGGCCGCTGCCGCCGTCGCGGCGTTGTCGCCCGTGGCGGCCAGAGTGCCCACGGACTTCTGGGCAGCGGTGGCCTTCGCGGCCGGCTTGGAAGCAGCAGTCGTGGAACTCGCCTGAGTCAGCGTCACGGACGGCGTGCCAGTCTCACTTCCGCCGCCTGGCTGCGGCGTGGGAGCCGGGGTAGGCTCAGGCTGCGGCGTGGGCTCAGGCTCGACCGCATCTCCGGAGCTGATTACCACGCTGCGGGCAACCTCGTCGGAGGTCCTAACATCCTGGATAGTGGACGACCCGGCAGCACCGATGACGAGTCCGTTTCCCGTAGTTTCTCGCACAGTGCCGCCGGCGGGAGTCGTAACTACCGATCCGCCATCAATTGAGAGACAAGGGGCTGCATCACCTTGATTGACAGCGTAGATTGCCGCTGCATTACCCGACACCTCAACATTTGAATTAATGATGTCAATTCGAGGGATGGCGGACTGGGAGCCGGACTGGGAATATATTCCGTAGCCATGTTTACGACTGTGGCCAGTTCCGTCACCGCATCGAACTGTAAGGCTCGAATTCTCGACGAGCACCCGCGACACGCCGTCCTGCGCGCGCATCCAAACACCATCCAAAACCTCGACACTATCACTCGCCACGAGCGTAACATCCGCCCCGTTGGTAATACTCAAATATGTATCCTTACCCCCGGACGAATACAGGGCGACCGACAACATGTTTGCATTACGCGCCGCCGCATCTAATTTTGCGTTATCCACCGCGATGCAGCCTCCATGCTCGGAGGAGATGTTTTCGGCATAGACTGCAACGGCATTGAGCCCCCCATTCGCCTCCGCCTCGACGTGGACGTCGGCACCCTCGTTAATGGTTATGTTGCCTGCCCGCGTATGAATGCCGATGGTATGAGGCACTTTGTTCGTTGCCGTCACGTTAACGTTGGCACCGCGGATGTCCACGTCGCCGCCGGCCTTACCGTCCCCCGAAACCGCTATCGTATCGGTCCCGGCCGTCGCGTTGAGAGTCACGTCGCCCGAGATGGCGAGGCTACCGCACTCGACCTTAACAGCGCTCCTGCTCTTCTGTGGTTCGGCCGTCGCGTTGAGGGTTCCCTCCCCCGTGATGGCAAGGTTGCCGTCCTTGACCTCGATAGCGCTCTGCAAGGAATCGGCCGTTACGGTGTTGGTGCCCGTCACGCCGATATTGAGGTTGCCCTGAGCGCTGATACCGGCGCCGTTGTAGCCATTGAGCTTCATGTCGTCGGCGCCGTCCCAGGACCACGTTCCGGCCTCGTCGCCGGCGCCCTTGTTGTACTGCGTGCCGCCGACGTTGACCCATTTGGCGGCGAGCGCCACGCTGGGTAGCAGCAGCTGACCGACCATGAGCGCGCAAGCCCCCGCGCAGGCAAGCTTGGCGCCCACACGTCGCCACGTTCCGTGGGAGAGCGCGCACGAGCAGCCGTGGTCGATTGGGTTGTCATGGATTTGCTTTCGCATATGAGCCTCCTTGTCGTAAGGGGTGCTTCTGTAACACCATGTTACGGGAAGATATCCGGATCCCGGGGCACAAATTCTCATGTGGCGCACCTGCCAGCGCAAAAGGCAACGAGCATGCGATTGCCAAGCGCGCCCCCCCGAAAGGCCTGCCATCAATCCCTTTGTTGAGCCCTCTCATGCCCTCGCCAAACAGGCATGCTGGAGCATCGCGCTCGTCGTGATTCTTGCCTGCTTGTTCTCGACCCTCGACAACGTGGTCACACTCTCCAACGCCCACGGCACCATTGCCGTGCAAACCTGGCCGCGCCTCTTTTTGGCGGCAAGCGACCTTGCCGCCGGCATCGTCTTTGATCTTGCCGAGCGTCGCTACATGGGACTTGTCATGCTCGGCATCGCCGTGCTCTCGACCAGTTCCATCCTGGCCGTCGAGGCCGGGGCAGATCCCAACCTTGGCCTTGTTGTCTTTTACCTGAGCTCGGACTTTTTCGTCACGTTCTTTACCGCCACGTTTACACAGCTGGCACCGCGCATGCACGCGCCCGCCCTCTGGGCCGGCATGGGCCGTGCGGCCAATAACGCGTGCGCGTTCACCACGTCGGGCGTCTCGCTTGCGCTTGTGACCTCTGGCAACGTCGCCCTCATCATGATCGGTGCGCTCATGCTGCTCGTAGCGGCCAGCGTTGCGTTCGTTGCCGCGGGCCTATTCCGCCTGCCCCAAACCAAGCAGGAGCGCGAACACCAGCAACGAGCCGAGGAGGCACTGGCGGCACCGAGCATCAAGGAGCAGCGCCGAGCTTTCATCGCCAACCACGCTCTCACTCCGCGCGAAGTCGACGTGCTCATGGCAGTAACCCAGGACGAACGCCCGCTCAAGCAGGTCGCCGAGGAACTCGGCATCTCGATGCGCATGGTACAGCGCCACCTGAGCTCTATCTACCAAAAGATCGACACGCAAACGCGCGCCGGTCTCACCAAAGCCTTCCCCTCGGCCTAAAACAAAAACCACCACAAAGGTACCTGTCCCCTTTGTGGTGGTTTTGATCGGCTAGCCTTCGAGCTGGGCCACTTTGTAGCGGTAGGCAGCGGCGATAACGTCTTTGCAGCCCTCGCGACCCAGCTTGGCGCGGTTGACGACGATGTCTTTACCACTCGTCATTTTCCACTTGCCGGCGCTGTAGCGCTTGTAAAACGCCTCGCGCGCCTTCTGCTGCTGCTTGACCAGCTTGGCGCCCTTCTTTTTGTTGAGGCCGCGCTTCTTGCGCACGATCTCGACGCGGTCCTCAAAGGGTGCGGTCACCAACACGGCAATGTGGTTAGGGTTGTTACGCAGCAGGTAATCGGACAGACGGCCTTCGATAATGCAGCTCTCAGTCTCGCCCAGGTCCAAAATCACCTGGCTCATCTTTTGGAACAACTTGTCCGAGTACGAGCGCGCATCGTAGCGGTCGGGCAGGAACGCCATGTTCTCCACGGCCAGACGCTCGTCGTAGGCGGCCATCTTATCGAGCGACTCGCCCGCGCGCAGCGACGCACGTACCAGCAGCTCGTTATCGTACAGCGGAATCCCCAACTCGTCGGCAAGCATGCGGCCAATCTCGTGACCCTCGGCACCAAAATCGCGCGCAATGGTAATGACCACAGGATTCTTCTTATTCTCCAGATCGCTCATCGCGATTCCTTTCTAACAAATGAGAAAAAGGCGATTCCTGATTCCCATTTTGTCACTTACGACCGTCCTGGTTTCCCAAGTGCGGCAGATTGCCCCGAAAGAGGAGCGCCGCGTACTAAATGTACGCAAGCGACGATTGAGGGGCAAGGTGCCGTGCTTGGGGAAGCAGGACTATGCGGCCACGATGCGGCGTTGATACGCCCTCACCAGCAGCGAGATACCAAAGTTGAGCACAAAGTACATCGCAAACACCAGGCCGTAGAGCATAAGCACCTGCGACAGGTCGATCGCATGGGCCATCACGACGTTTGCCGTGTACATGAGCTCGGCCACGTTAATGCCCGAAAGATACGAGCTGTCCTTGATGACGGTCGTGCACTGGCTAAACAGCGCCGGGATGATCGTCTTAAACGTCTGCGGCAGAATGATGTAGCGCATGGTGGCAAAGAAGCCAAAACCCTGGCTCTGCGCTGCCTCAAACTGACCGCGCGGAATCGAGTTGAGACCGCCGCGCACAATCTCGGCCATAACGGCGCTGGTAAACAGCGTAAAGGCGATGGTCGAAATCACAATGTCCAAACCCTGCACCGTAAAGTAGATAAACAGAATCCACAGCAGGTTCGGCGTGCAACGGAACAGCTCGATATAGGCGCTCACCAAAATACGGAACGGGCGGGGCGCATAGCTTTTAACGAGCGCCAGCACCGTGCCAAAGATGAGCGAGAAAAAGATCGACAGCGCCGAGATCTCGATTGTCTTAACAAAGCCGCCCCAAATGTAGAGCAGGTTGGTCGCGTTGAAGATTTCCATGCGCTAGGCCTCCTCTACGTTGTCGAGCCCCAGCTCGGCCAGGCTCACGCCACGCGGACGCTCCTTGGAGCGGCGCTCGAGCCACTGCACCAGCATGGCGAGCGGAAAGCAGATGATAAAGTACATAAGGCAGCAGACGATGTATCCCTGCAGGTAACCGTACAGACTCACAAAGTTGTCGGAACGGTACATAAGGTCGCCGCCGGCCACAAGCGCCAGCACCGACGTGTTCTTGACCAAGTTGAGCGCCTGGTTACACAGCGGCGGCAGAATGATCTTGAACGTCTGGGGCAGTACGATGTACCAGTATGCCTGCGCCCGGGTGAAGCCCTGGCTCTGGGCCGCCTCCATCTGACCGCGCGGAACCGCCTCGATACCGGTGCGGATGACCTCCGAAATGTAGGCCGCGTGATACAGGCCCACGCCCAAGAAGCCCAACACGAACGGCGCGATACGCACCGGCTGGTCGGCACCGGTTATGGCCTGCAAAAACTGCGGACCGGCCATGTACATAAAGAGCACCTGTACGGGCAACGGGGTGTTCTGGTAAAACTCCACGTACACGCGACTTATGGCGCGCAGCACGCGCGAGCGAGTGGTAGAGAACACACCCAGCAGCGTGCCCAGCACCAGCGACAGCAGCAGACCGGCAACGACCACCTGCAGCGTCACGCCAAAGCCCTCCCAGAAGGGCCCCATGTTTTGAAATGTCGTCGACCAACGGTCGGCGTCAAATAATCCTTCGAGCATTTGATTCCTTCCTTGGACGATGCGCCTATACAAGACCCCAGGTCTTGACCTCTTGGTCGAGCCAGCCGTCGGCCAGGCGATCGCAAATCACCTGATCGACCACGGCCGAAAGGTCGCAGTCCTTCTTGGTCGCCACGCCGTAGCCCTGCTCGCCAAACTTGACCTCGGGCTGCAGCAGCTCAACGGTCTCGTTCATGTAACCGGCCAGCGTGGAGCGGTCCATGGCAAAGACGTCGATATTGCCGGCGTCGAGCGAACTCTTGATGATGGGGTAGCCGCTAAAGGCCCTAAACTCGGGCTTGCAGCTAAAGCCGTTGTCCTTGATCATCTGCTCGATCAGGCCCTGCGTGGTAGCACCCTGGCTCACGCCAATGACCTTGCCGTCCAGATCCTCAATCGAGGTAAAGCCCGAACGCTTCTTGACCATGAGTCCAACGTAGTCGGTGCGGTACGGCGTCGAGAAATCCCAGCTCTTCTTGCGCTCGTCGGTGATGGTGTAGGTCGCCGCGACCACGTCAAGCTGGCCGTTATCGATCAGCGGGCCACGCGTCTTGGGCGTTACATCGGTAAACTCGACAAGCTCCCGGGCACGGGCCTCCTTGTAGCTCACGCCAAAGACGGCAGCGGCGATCTGGTAGCACAAATCGACTTCCATGCCCTCAAAGCGGCCCTTGGCGGTGTCGTAATAGCCATAGCCGGGAACGTCCTTCTTAACGCCGGCATTCAGATGGCCACGCGACTTAATGGCCGCAAGCTTGGACCCCTTGTCGGAGCCCTCGCCGCTGGTAGAGTTGCCGCAACCGGTAAGCGCGGCCCCCGTCAGCGCAAGCATGCCGGCGCCAGCCAGCTGCAAAAAGTGACGGCGCGACACGGCCGCCCTCGTCATATCCGTCATGTCCATCACCGCGCCTAGTGCAGAATCTTGGACAGGAACTCGCGGCAGCGCGGGTTCTCGGGGTTATCGAAGAAGTGCTCGGGCGTGCCCTCCTCCAGAATGCGGCCGTCCTCCATAAAGATGACGCGGTCGGCCACCTGGCGCGCAAAGCCCATCTCATGCGTCACGCAGATCATGGTGATGTCCTCCTGCGCGAGCTCGATCATAACGTCCAGAACCTCCTGGACCATCTCGGGGTCGAGCGCCGAGGTCGGCTCGTCAAACAGGATGATGGGCTGCTTGGTGCACAGGGCACGGGCGATGGCGATACGCTGCTGCTGACCGCCCGAGAGGTTCTGCGGATACTCGCCGGCCTTATGCGCCATGCCAACGCGCTTGAGCGCGGCGATGGCGATCTCGGTCGCCTCCTCCTTGCTCTTCTTTTGTAGCTTGATGGGCGCGAGCGTCAGGTTGCCCAGCACCGTCATGTTGGGATACAGGTTGAACTGCTGAAACACCATGGAGCTATACTTGCGGGCCATCTCCAGGTGATTCTTTTTGGTGAGCGGCGTACCGTCGATGATGACCTCGCCCGACGTGGGCTCCTCAAGATAGTCGACGCAACGGATGAGCGTCGACTTGCCCGAGCCGGAAGGCCCGATCATTACGAGCTTCTCGCCGCGCTTGACGGTGAGGTTGATATCTTTGAGCACATGCAGGTCGCCAAAGTACTTGTTGAGATGCTTGATCTCGATCATGTCTGCCATGAATGTCCCTTCCCTGCGTTTACACGAGTTGAACTATTGTACGGAAAGAACCACGTTCCCGCAGCCCACACTACATTCCCGTAAAGAACCCGCAATCTTCCACCCACTCATTGGGCACTCGGGCACTCATTGGGGACAGACTTAAATGAGTACCCGGGAAGTGGGCACTCATTTAAGTCTGTCCCCAATGAGTGCCCTTCAGCTGCCATCAAAAAGGGGCGCGACCGCAATGGTCACGCCCCCTCAAAATCAACTATATGCCGCTCGGTCCCTACGCGAGTTTGGCTCCAACGATCTTTGCTGCTGCCGGCTTATCGAAGTTGCCGCCGGTGGCCTTGCCGAGCGCACCCATGACCTGGCCCATCTGCTTCTTGGACGTGGCGCCCAGCTCGGCGATAACCTGTTCGATCAGAGCCTCGAGCTCCTCGCCCGAAACCTGCGCGGGCAGCAGGCTCTCCAGAATCTTGACCTGCTCGGTCAGGTTGTCGGTACGCTCCTGGTCGGTGCCGGCCTTGATGGACATCTCCAGCGTCTCGCTCGTCTGCTTGATCAGACGCTTGATCATGCTGTTGACGTCTTCCTCGGTCACATCGCGGCGCTCATTGACCTCGATATTCTTCACCTCGGCCTTGACCTGGCGAATGATGGACAGACGAACCTTGTCCTTGGCCTTCATGGCCGCGATCATTTCCT
>USAX01000035.1 GCA_900552705.1 uncultured Collinsella sp.
GCTTTTTCACCGCCGCATAGTAGTCCTTGGGATTTTCGACGATATGGTTCTCAGAGAGAATCGAGGCGATCGTATCGCCCGAAGCACCGTCAGGAATGGTCACCGTAACCTGCTGACCAGCCGTGACCTTCGAATCCTCACCGACAAAGAAGCCCTTAACGGCCGGCGCGACAAAGAAAACGATCGCGACAAGCGCAAGCACGGCGACGACGCCACCGATAATCATAGGCACCGGGGAGCTTTTCTTTTGGGCACCACGGCGGGCGTGCGTGTTATAGCTCGAGCGCGTGGCCGGAGCAACGCCGTGCGAGCCATGAGCGTGATGCGAATGCGATTGGGGGGCCTGCGTTCGCTGGGTAGGGGCCTGTTGTTTAAAGCGAGCGCCCCCTGCGGGCTGAGCTGCGCGGGCCGTGGGCTGCTGGGCTACACGAGCGGTGGGCTGCTGGCTGGCGCGCTGAGCGGGTTGCGCGGCACGAGAGGAGGGCTGCGCCGGACGTGCGGAAGGCTGGGCCACACGCTGGGTCGACTGCATCGGGCGCTGACCCGGCCGAGCGGAGCGCGGGGCAGACTGTCCCGGGCGATTCGGCTGGCGCGGATCGGAAGCACTAGGCATGCGAAACCTCCTCGTTCTTACGATCGAGCCACGTCTGCAAGAACAGGCTGGCGGCGATCATGTCAATCTTGCCCCTCATCTGCTTTTCGTTGAGTCCCTGCTCGCGCAGGATACGCTTGGCCTCTTGCGAGGACAGGCGCTCGTCCTCAAACTCCAGCGGAAGATCGAGCTCGTCGGCAATCTTTTGCGCCACGGCGGCAACGCGCTCGGCCTGGGGGCCGGGCTCACCGGCCATGGTCAAGGGGCGTCCGCTTACCAGGATATCGGGCTCATAGTCCTCGACCAGATAACGGAACGTCTTGGCCATACCGGTGACCTCGGCAGCCGGAAGCACCTTGACAGGCATCGCCATCTTGCCATCACGGCTCGAGACGGCAATGCCAATCCTTGTCTCCCCTATGTCCAGCGCAAGCGCGACCACAACGACTACTTAAGCACCGAGCGCGGTCTTGGCGGCCGCGAGGGCATCGGCGATACCGGCAGCGTTCTTGCCACCGGCCTGGGCCATGTTGGGACGACCGCCACCGCGACCATCGACCAGGCCCGCGATCCGCTTGATCACGTTACCGGCGTGGAAACCGGCCTTCACGGCGTCATCGGAGCCAGCGGCGAGCAGCGCAGGGGTGCCTTTCTCGGTCACGCTGGCGACGACGCAGGCGACGGGGCCGGCGACCTTCTGGTGCACGGTATCCCAGACGTTGCGCAGGTCAGCAGCCTCAAGGCCCTGGAGCTCAGCGATAACGAGCTTGTAGCCGTTCAGCTCGACAGCGCCGTCGATGGCGCCGGAAATGGCATCGGAGGACCCACCAGTCAGAGCCTTCTTGAGCTTATTGGACGTCTCGCGGAGCTCGGCCTGCAGGTTCTCCACGCGGGCGGGAACCTCATCCACGCGGCACTTGAGCGCAGCGGCAGCGGCGTCGACGAGCGCCAGGCGGTCGGCCATGTAATCGAGAGCGCCCTTAGAGGTCACGGCCTCAATGCGGCGGACGTTGGAGCCCGTAGAGGACTCGGAAATGATCTTGAACAGGCCGATCTCGGCGGTGTTGGCAGCGTGCGTGCCACCGCAGAGCTCACGGGAGAACGGCTGGTCCTCGGCGCCCACGGAGACAACGCGGACGACGTCGCCATACTTCTCGCCAAACAGGGCGACAGCACCGGCGGCCTTGGCCTCGTCAATGCCCATGACGCGGGTCACGACCGGCTTGGAGGCAAAGATCTGCTGGTTGACCAGGTCCTCGACAGCCTTGAGCTGCTCGGAGGACAGGGCCTCGAAGTGCGTGAAGTCAAAGCGCAGGTGCTCAGGCGTCACCAGCGAGCCAGCCTGGGAGACATGCTCGCCCAGGACCTGCTTAAGCGCGGCGTCGAGCAGGTGCGTGGCGGTGTGGTTGCGGCGCAGGAAGCCACGGCGCTCGGCGTCAAGCGTGGCGGTCACAGCGGCACCGACAGTCAGCGTGCCATCGACAACGTGCGCGACGTGGGCATACAGACCGTTGTGGTTCTTGGTGTCGGCAACGGTCAGAACAACGCCCTCGGCGGAAAGCTTGCCGGCATCGCCTTGCTGGCCACCCATCTCGGCATAGAACGGGGTGCGGTCGAGAACGACCTCGACGTCCTCGCCGGCGGCAGCGGACTCGACGGACTCGCCGTTGCGCACGATGGCAACAACCTTGGCGCCATCGATGACGTCGTTGTCATAGCCGTCGAACTCGGTCGCGGCGACCTTGTCGGACAGTTCGACCCACACGTCGTTGAAGCTGCCCCAGGCGTCGCCCTTGGCATTGGCGCGGGCGCGGGCCTTCTGGTCCTCCATGCAGGCGGTGAAGCCGTCCATGTCGACGTCGTGGCCAGCGGTGCCGGCGATCTCGACGGTCAAGTCGATGGGGAAACCAAAGGTGTCGTGCAGCTTAAAGGCAACATCGCCCGGAAGCACAGCGCCCTCGGCAAGCGATGCCAGGACCTCATCCAGGTAGACGCGACCGTTGTCGAGCGTCGTGGAGAAGCGCTCCTCCTCGGAGGCGACGATACCCTTGACGAGCGCGACGTTCTTGAGCAGCTCGGGATAGGCCTCGCCCATCTGAGCGTTGACCTCGTCGATAAACTTGGTCAGGAAGGCGCCCTCGATACCCAGCAGGCGACCGTGGAACACGGCACGGCGGAGCAGGCGGCGAAGAACATACTCGCGACCCTCGTTACCGGGCAGGATGCCGTCCGAGATCATAAAGTCAACGGCACGAGAGTGATCCGCGATGATGCGCAGGGAGCGGCTGGCACCGGAATAATCGTCGGCGTCATAGGTCTTGCCGCTGATCTTCTCGCCCAGCTTGATGAGGTGCTGCATCAGATCGCCGTCGTAGTTAGCGGTCTTGTGCTGCATGATGGCGGCCATGCGCTCCAGACCCATGCCCGTATCGAGGTTGCGGTGCGGCAGCTCCGGCATGGAGCCATCCTCCTGGCGGTCGTACTGGGTAAACACGAGGTTCCAGAACTCAAGGAAGCGATCGCAGTCGCAGCCAGGCTTGCAGTCGGGGCTGCCGCAACCGACCTCCTCGCCCATGTCAAAGTAGATCTCGGAGCACGGACCGCAGGGGCCGGTGGGGCCAGCAGCCCAGAAGTTGTCGTCCTCGCCCAGACGCGAGATGTGATCCTCGGCAACGCCCAGGGAGCGCCACACGTCATGTGTCTCGTCGTCCTCGGTAAAGACGGTGAAGTACAGACGGTCGAGCGGCAGCTTGAACTCCTTGGTGATGAGCTCAAAGGCCCAAGCGCAGGCCTGCTGCTTGGAGACGCCACCAAAGGAGAAGTCGCCGAGCATCTCGAAGAAGGACAGGTGACGGCCGTCCTCGCCGATGCAGTCGATGTCGTTGGTGCGGACGCACTTCTGGCAGGAGATCGCGCCGATCTCCTTCATGGTCTTCTTGCCCTGGTAATACTCCTTAAACTGGTTCATGCCGGCGTTGGCAAGCAGCAGCGAAGGATCGTCGGGGACGAGGGACGAAGAAGGGTAGAGCTTAAGACCGCGCTCCTCAAAGAAATTGAGGAACTTAGAGCGGATCTCGGCCGTAGTCATTGACGGGTAGTCAGCACTCATAGAGGGAATCTCCTCGGTTTCACATCGAAACAGTTCAAACGTAACGATATTACCATCCCACCGCGCAAGTGCAAAAAAGAGGGCCGGCACAATGCCGGCCCTTCAGCGAAATTGCATGTTAGCGCGTATGAATGTTAACGCGAATTACCCCGCTACTTGTCGTCATCGTCCATGGAACCGTCGATGCCGGTTTTGGTGTCGTCATCCGTGTTGGAATCGTCATCCTTGGCGAAGGGGTTCTTGAAAAAGCCTGTCGCATCGGGCTGCAGGTCCGAAAGCTTGATCCAAGGATTATCGAGCTCGGGCTTGGGCATAGCTTTAGCCTCGGGCGCAGTCTCGTTACCGATGAGCTCGGACTCATAGATGAACGTATCGTCCCCAAGCGCGTCGTAGGCGGCGACCGGGTTGCCCTCGGCATCGCGGTACGGCGTGCCCTTAAACACGGCGCCGTCATAGGCCACAAGCTGGCGGCCGGTCTCGTTCTCAAAGTAGTAGACGAAAATGCCCTTGAGGGCTGCGCACAGCGGAATGGCAATGATCATGCCAATGGGGCCCATGAGTGCCGAGCCAATAACGAGCGCCGTGAGGCTCATGATGGGATGCACCTGCACCGAGCTCTGCATGACCTTAGGCGAAATCACGTTATCGGTGACGTTTTGCGCAACCATCGTCACGATGAGCGTCCACAACGCCAACATGGGGCTGAACATGAAACCGAGCACTGTGGCGATTGCCGCGCTCACCCAGGGGCCGACGACCGGAACCAAATGCATGATGCCGGTAAAGATAGCCATGAGCGCCGCATACGGATGGCCGATAATCATAAAACCGATAAAAGCGAGGAAACCACCGCAGATGGACGTCACGACCATACCGCGCATGTAGCCGCCGACAGAGCGAGAAAGGATGGCGACCATAAAGCGGTACGAGGTCTCCTTCTCCTGACCGATGATGGTGCAAATCTCGTGGTGCATGCGAGGGTAGTCGCAAGCCATCCAGTAGGCAAGCACCAGACCAAGGAAGATCACGAACAGCTGCGAGGCCGTATTGGTGATGAGCGGGAACACACCGCGGCCAAGCTCGGCAGCGATCTGAGACACATACTTCGATGCCACGGTAACCAGCGACGAAAGATTATCGTCCAAATACTCCATGAGCGGCGTGTTGTTGAGCGTCTTGACATGCGAGACCATCTCGTTGAGGTCGCCACCCGCAACACGAAGCTGCTCAGGCAGACGGCTCAGGACTTCCATGATCTGACCAAAGAGAATCGGCGACAAGATGCAAACGACACCGACGAGTACGGCAACAACAACAATAAGCGCGATAAGCGAACCGATGCCGCGATTCACGCCATGGTGCTCGAGCCAGTTGGTGATCGGGGACATCACAAAAGCAATGATGGAGCCAACGGCAAGGAACTCAATAACCGGTGCCAGGATGCCCATAAGGTTAAAGATGACAGCAGCAATAACAATGCAGCCGACAACAGCCCAAATGCGCAGCGTCAGAATGCGGGTGTCGCGCAGCGCGCGATCGGTTTGTTGGGGATGCTCACTCATGAACGAACCATCACTCCGTCGGGGTCGATCTTATCCTGAATCTTCTTGAGGGTGCGGCGCAGCAGGCGCGAGACCTGCACCTGCGAGATGCCCAGCTTCTTGGCGATCTCGATCTGGGTCATGCCCTTCACAAAGCGCAGCTCGATGACTTCGCGCTCGCGCGGCGAGAAATCGCGGATGGCCTCTTCAATGACCAGACGGTCATCGGTAAAGTCGAGCTCGTTGTCGTCGTCGGCGTAACGGTCAAGAATCGAGGGCGCATCGTCGGAATCGGACGCACCAGGAGCCTCAATGGGCACCGAGGTATAGGCCGAAGACGATTCCATAGCCTCCAGGACCTCGTCGACGGTCACGTCCAGGTACTCAGCGATTTCTTCGACCTTGGGCGAGCGCTGCAACTCGTTGGTAAGCTTGTCGGTAGCCTGGTTAACCTTGGCAGAAAGCTCCTGCAGGCGACGAGGCACGCGCACGCTCCAGCCCTTGTCACGGAAGTGACGCTTGATCTCGCCCAAGATGGTGGGCGTGGCAAACGTGGTGAACTCGAGTCCGCGCTCAGGGTCAAAGCGGTCGATTGCCTTGAGCAGGCCCAAATAGCCAACCTGCATCAGATCGTCGAGCGGCTCGCCGCGATTCTTAAATTTGTTGGCAAGGAACCTTACCAGGTTCATGTGGGACATGACGAGCTGCTCGCGGGCGTCCGGATCACCGGTCTCCTTGTAGCGACGAAACAGCTCGCGGGTTTTCTCCTTGTCCCAAGCGGTCTTGCCGCTCCGGGAACGTTCGGTCATATTAGATATCCGCCTTGAGATCGAGGGAAAGCGTCAGGGGCGCCGCAGTCTTTTCGTAGGAATCGCACACGCTCGCGAGGATGAGCTCGGCATACACCGCAGCCTGGTCGTTTTCATCAACCGTAGCCTGGTCTCCAAAGGTAATAGTCATGCCAACGTGAGTCTCATCGACATCGAATTTGATGGTGATGTCGTCGCAGTCGACCGCGGTGCACCCAAAGATGAAAGCCTCCTCGGCAGCCATGCGGATGTCCTCGATGCGATCGACAGACATGGAGCACAGGGCACCAACGTTAGCTGCCGTCATGCGCACAAGGCGAGCGAGACGCGGGTCGCCGGCAACGGTCAGCGTGATGGGGCAGGTTGCTTCGCTACTCATCGCAGGACTCCTCAGAGGACTCGGCGGGCGTATAGGTGTAATACTGAGCCGTCTTGGCTGCGGGCTTCTGAGCCGCATCCGCACCATCGGCGGCCTCGTCCTCGGCCTCACCGATCAGAACGCGCTCGATAGGCTGCTCGGCCTCGGCGGCGGCAGCGGCTAGCTTACGATCGGCATCGGCTGCAGGAGCCTTCACCTTATTGAAGAGCTTCTGCACGGCGCCGGCCGCAGAATCTGTCACGCTCGATACGGCATTACTGGCCTCGGCCATACTGCCCGTGACCTCGGAGATGTCGCGAACGACCGCCTCAACCTCAACGAGGTTGGACGTCAGGGCGTCAACGGCAGTCTTGCTCGACTTGAGGAGCGGCTCAACCTGAGCCAACGCGGGGTTGAGCTCATCGACAGCGCCATCAAGCTTTGCCACCACGGGCTGCGCCTCGGCAATCGTATTGTTGAGGTCAGTTACCGTCTTGTCGAGCGAGTCGACAACGGTGCGGGTTTTGCGCAGGGTGAGCGCAAGCTCAACGATAGCCCACACGCCGGCAACGGCGAGCAGCAGCAAGGCGATTTGAATGGGACTCATACAAGCCTCCCAAAGGAATCGAAATACAGACGTTGTTCATGGTACCCCAAAGGGGACAGAAGATTCCCAAAAGCTTACTTTGGCGCCCTGCCGCTACGGTCGCGCTCGCTTTGCTCCACACGCCATTCTTCCCAACCGCGGCCGGCAGGCTGCCAAAAGGCACCACGCTCCAGGCCTTCGGGCAAATAGCGCTGGTCGACCCAACCTTCGGGATAATCGTGTGGGTACTTGTATACACCGTACTCGTCGCTGCCGGGACGGTGACGATCGCGAAGATAACTGGGCACCTCGCGCAATCCGCTATTATGGATATCGGCCAGCGCCGCATCGATCGAAGCCTCGCACGCGTTGGATTTAGGCGCCAAGCACACATAGAGTGCAGCCTGAGCCAGGTTAATTCGGCACTCGGGATAGCCAATGACCTCGGCAGACTTAAACGCGGCTTGCGCCACCAAAAGTGCCTGCGGATCGGCATTGCCAACATCCTCAGAAGCCTGAATCATAATGCGGCGGGCGATAAACTTAGGATCCTCCCCCGCGTCGATCATGCGCGCGAGCCAATAGATCGTGGCATCGGGGTCGCTGCCGCGCATAGACTTAATAAACGCACTGATAATGTCATAGTGCATGTCACCGTTTTTGTCATACGAAAAACCGCGGCGCGGGTTGGCAATCTTCACGTCATCGACGGTGATGGGATAACGCTCCCCCGCCGCCGGCGCTGGCGTCCCTTCGGTATCGGGACGCATGACGGCAATCTCGCTCGCCAGCTCGAGCGTCGTCAGGGCAGAGCGCGCATCACCCGCGGCCAGCGTGCAGATGGTCTTGACCGTATCCTCATCGGCCGAGAACTTACCGTTTAAACCCTGCGGAGCCTCGAGCGCACGCTCGATCAGCGTGGCAATGTCCCCGTCCTTAAGGTGTTCGAGTTCCACAACACGACCACGCGAGAGCAATGCCGAGTTGACCTCGAAGTACGGATTCTCCGTCGTAGCGCCGATCATAATGACGGTACGGTTCTCAACTGCATGCAGCAGGGCATCCTGCTGCGACTTAGAGAAGCGGTGAATCTCATCGATGAATAGAATGGTGCGGCGGTCGTACGTATTCAGGCGCGTCTTGGCCTCGTCAATCACGCGGCGCAAGTCCTTTACGGTGCCCGTCACGGCGCTGACCTCGACAAACTCGCTCTTGGTATGGTTGGCGATAATGTGGGCCAGCGTCGTCTTACCCGTACCGGCCGGCCCGTACAGAATCACGCTCGAAAGCACGTCGTGCTCGATCGCGGCACGCAACCATGAGCCCATACCGACGGCCTTTTGCTGGCCCACATACTCGTCGAGCGAATTGGGGCGCATGCGCACCGCAAGCGGCGCGTTCTGAAAGGAACGCTCGCGCGTCGAAGCAGAAAAAAGGTCGTCCATAGCCATCCCGTGCATCAATCAAAAACGTTTTCCACAAACAGTATACCGAATAAATACGAACTACCGTTCGTTAATATAGGTACGATGCGGAAACTTTAGACCCGGGAACAGCTTGCTCGTCAGCTCGCAGAAATAACCGTCCGTCATGCTCGCGATGTAATCCACCACGGCTTGATCCTTGTCGTCCTGCCAGGCATAGGTACGATCGTAGTAGGAAAGCTGCTGCTCAATGCGCGAAATATGGTGCTTAAAGATATAAGAGGACTCGTCGCCACTGTTTAGATCCCGCAGGCAACGGTCGTAGAGCTTTTCGAACGCCTCGCGCAGCTCCGCCTCGGAATCGCCCTCGATACCGCCCTTGCTATAGATCTTCTCGTAATTCTCCCGCTTGGCACGGCGAATTTCCTCAAACAGGTCCTCGCTCATCTCGATGCGCGGCTTACCATAGCTATGCTCAACGATATCGATGGAAGCGTGCGTGAGGATCCAGCTGTTATAGGCGCCGCCCCGACCATCGTCAAAAGCGTCGGGCGAAAGCAGACCCGCCGCGATCGCATCCTGACGGTCACGACCGACGTAGGCAAGAATATCCGAGATGCGAACGACGCAGCCCTCGAGCGTCATGGGACGCAGGTGCCCAATGGCGCCATAGCCCGTGGCGATGCAGTCCTCGACCGCCTGATCGAACTGGTCAAAGGAGCCCATATCCGACAATTCAAACACGCGCTGCTCGTACTCGCCGTTATGGCATAGCACGCCGTCGAGCGTCTGGAGTGACACGTTGCGGCCGTACAGCGCGTCGAGCACGCGGACCGACTGCACGTTATGGAAAAAGTAGCGACCTGTGCGCTCGTGGTAAATATCGTTGAGGAATCGCTCACCAGCATGGCCAAAGGGCGTGTGTCCCAAGTCGTGGCCCAGGCCAATCGCCTCGATCAGATCGCAGTTGAGCCCCAGAGCGCGGCCGATATCGCGTGCGATGCGCGAGACAAGCTGCACGTGCAGGCCACGACGCGACAGGTCGTCGTTGCTGCGAAAACTGAAGACCTGTGTTTTGCCTGCATAACGCGTGTACGCCGGAAGATGAAGAATCTTTTCGGTATCGCGAATAAATGCCGGACGCATCAGCGTGCCCTCGTCCGCTGCTCGCTCAACACGACGAATGACCTGCTCGTCGTTGCAACGACACGGGTTGACGGCACCCGAAGCACGATCGGCGAAAATGCGCTCGACGAGTTCGGGCGACAACGCCGCGGGAATGCGGTCCATGCGCGCCTTAATGACGGCCGTTTCTTGATTAGTTGCCATGGCATGCTCCTTAAGTAGGATGCGCAATCGGTTACAATGTGCAGCCCACGACCTCGATTATGGCAAAAATCGGCACCAAAAACGGGAGTAATGGCAGGGAGCGCGATTTTGCGATGAGACAGGCGGCGGCAAGGGCCAGGAGCGCGACGGCAAATGCCACGATGCCGCCCATAGGGTCGAGCGTGCAAAGCGCGAAGAGCGCCTTGGCGTCCCCCATGCCGATACCGGGGGCTTGACGGAGGCGCCGCCAGAGCGATTCGGTCAGGACGAGAGCAAGATACACGATGACGGCAAGACCCGCGTGGTCAAGCGTCGCGTTCAAGCCGAGGTCGAGCCAGACGCCTGCAAACGCCGCCACCGCACACGCGCCGGCAAGCGCATTCGGAAACCGCCGCTCGTGGGCATCGATCACCGCACCGGCAAAGGCGCAGATCCAAAATGGGATATAGGCCACTGGACACCTCCCGGGACAGCCCTCTCAAAAGCAAAAACCACCACAAAGGTGCCTGTCCCCTTTGTGGTGGTTTTGGTAGTGGTTATTTGGCGCCTTGCATGACCTCGTCGAGGGTAACGTTGACAGCGTGTTGCGTCGGGACCCAGTCGACCTTTAGAAACAGTGCAGCCACCGTGATGGGGATATAGCTGAACATAAAGATCGGGAAGGTAAACAGGTTGGTCACCAGGCGCCACTTTTGCGCACAATGAATGTGCTTGTACTCGAAGATGGTCGTAAGTAGCGCCAGGATAAAGAAGGTCTGGTACATCATCGCGAAGGTCATAATGAGAGAGGCGGCACAAGCCTGCATCTCGACCTCGGTGGCCAAGAAGCCATGCGAAAGCCCACCCACGATGAGGAAGGTCGCGTTGGCGAGCATGGAGATCAGGGACAGCAGCATGCCCGGAGCGATGGTCATAAACATGTCATACGCAGCAAAGCGATGATAGCGGAACGTCGATTTGACAAGATGCTTGCCGTAGGTAAAAAAGACCTGGTAGAAGCCCTTGGTCCAGCGCAAACGCTGCTTCCAAGACGCTTTAAACGTCACCGGCTGCTCGTCAAAGAACTCCGCCGGCGCATAACCGATGCGGATGCCGTGAATGGCGCAGAACGTAGTGAACTGGATGTCCTCGGTCAGCGTATGGAACTGCCAACCGTGCATGCCCTCGATCACGCTCGCCGAGATAAGGTAACCCGAACCCGAGACGGCGCAGGACGTCTTGCAGATATTACGCGCGTTATTGAGGAAGCGCGCCTCGCGCAGATACCAGGTGGCGTTGGCAGACGAAATCCACGAGCTGCCGAAGTTCTTGGAGTTACGATAGCTCGTGACCACATGGAAGCCCTGGTCAAAGGCATCGTTCATCTTGGACACGTAATCGCGGGCGATGACGTTATCTGCATCGAAGATAAAGTAGCCTTCGAAGGTGTCGGGATACTCGTTAAGGATGCGGTCGAAGCCAAAATCCATGACCCAGCTCTTACCCTTGCGGGCCAGGTCGTTGCGTTCATAGACAATGGCGCCCGCCTCGCGCGCAAGCTGCGCCGTGTTGTCGGTGCAGGCATCGGCGACCACGAAGACCTCGATGAGCTCGGAAGGATAATCCTGATCCTTAATGGAGCGAACGAGGTTGGCGATCACGGCTTCCTCGTTATGCGCCGCGATAAAGAAAGCATACCGGTGGAGTTTTTTGGCCTTGGGAGGCGCGACCTCGCCACGAAGAGCGCCAATGACAAAGAAGACCACCTGGTACAGAAAGCAGACTGTGAGCAGCGTGACGACAATCTGGTTAAAGACCACGATGGGTGTGTTGGTTTGTAAAAAGGCGAGCATGCAGGCTCCCAGGAACGCGTTACGTAAACAACCGTATATCTTACCGCAGGCTTACCGAGTTCAAGAAACCACCTAATACTGGCTAGGCTTCGAGCAGGCCAAGCTGCGGGACGATTTCGTCACCGGCGGCAGTGCGGCCGAGCGAACGCGGGGCCAGGTCATCGAGGACGGCGGCGAGGTCCCACGGCAGCTCGTCGCGACACTCAATGCGCTCCCCCGTCACGGGGTGGTCGAACGCCACGCGCCAGGAATGGAGGAATTGCCTGGTCAGACCCTGATCGGCGCGCGCATCGCACTTGCCGTAGAGCGGATCGCCCACGCAGGCATGGTTGATATGGCGCATGTGCACACGAATCTGATGCGTGCGGCCGGTAAAAAGGTGGCACTCGACGAGCGTGTAGCCGTCGTCGAAACGCGTGGAATCAAAGCGCTCGAGCACCTTGAAGGTCGTAATGGCCTGGCGCGCAAAGGGGTCATCAGAAACCGCCATCTTCACGCGGTCGCGCGTTGAGCGGGCAATACCGGTGTTGATAGTGCCCTCGTCCATGGCGATGTGTCCGTGAACGAGCGTAATGTAGCGGCGGTCGAGCGTGCGCGTACGTATAAGATTTTGAAGCGCGCGCTGGGTATCGTCATCTTTTGCCGCGAGCATAAGGCCCGAGGTATCGCGATCAAGACGATGCACGATGCCGGGGCGGTCCTCACCCTGCACAGTACCAAGATGGTCGATGCCGCAGTGGTAGACCAGAGCGTTCGCAAGGGTGCCGCTCTCGTGGCCATGGGCGGGATGGCACACCAGGCCGCGCTGCTTGGAGAGCACGATGAGGTAGTCGTCCTCGTAACGGATATCGAGGGGAATGGCCTCGGGAATCACATCAGTGGGATCGTGCGGCTCGGGTAGGTCGACCGAGATGCGGTCACCGGAGCGCACGGCATACTTTTTTGACAGGCAGGTCTCGCCGTTGACGGCAACGGCGCCGCCCTCGATCAAGTGCGCGCAGGCAGAGCGCGTGGGACAGCCATCGTTGGAGCCCAGATAGGCGTCAAGACGCTGACCAGCGAAATCGTCGGCAACGAGAATATGGATGTCGGCCATTAACGCTCATTCCTTTCGCGAATCTTGCGGGCACGCTCCCCACGCTGCTTGGCTTTGCGTTTGGCGCGGGCCTCGTCACGGGCGTTGAGCTCGGCGGTCGCATCAACCTCACGAGCGGCAGGGCTCAAGAACATATAACCGATGAGCGCCAGCACGACGCCGACCGTAATGCCGATATCGGCCACGTTAAAGACGGGAAAGTCGATGAAGGTGGTGGCGAAAAAATCGGTCACGAAGCCAAAGACAAGGCGATCGATCGCGTTACCGATGGCGCCGCCCGCAACCATAGCCATGCCCACGACCTCCAGCTGAGCGAGCTGAGGCGCACGAACCAGGTACACGGCAATGGCGACAATGACCGCTAGCGCCAGCACGGCAAAAGCCATACCATGGCCCTCACCCATGCTAAAGGCGGCTCCGATATTGCGAACAAACACGAAATCGATCACACCGGGGATAACAGTCACATGCAGAGCATCGCCAACGGCACGAACCGCAAGCTTGGTCAGCTGGTCAACAAGCAGCACAACGAGCGCCACCCCACCAGCAACGCCCAGGCGCCAACGCAAAGGCGGCGTCATATCCGCACCACGACCCAAAGAAATCCCCTACCCTCAAAGCTCAAATAACGTTAAGTGCAAGTAACCATCTTATATTGCCACACGCAGAGCGCACGACATATCCACCAACACAAGCGAAATAACCAGCTAAAAACGAAAGCGGCATTCTGAAAACAGAATGCCGCTTTTATTCAACAGAGCAAATGGGCCGAAGGCGCCCAGATTCTCCCTATAACTAAAATGCCGAGTTACCGTGCCTTAAAGGGCGTTCGCACACCTCTCGCAGATGTGAGCGTGGCCGTTGTACTCGCCGACGGTGGTGCGGTAGTTCCAGCAACGGTCGCAGCACTCGCCCTCGGCAGCGTCGATGGCAACGGAGAGCTCCTCGCCCTGGGTGAGCTCAACAGCGGAGACGATGTAGAACTCGGCGAGGTCGACGGCCTTGTCGCCGGTCAGCAGCGCATACATCTCGGCGGGAACGACCGCCTTGACACGGACCTGCTGGCTCTTGGTGAAGGTGCCGACGGAGCGGGCATCCTCAAGGGCCTTGGTCACGGCGCCACGGAGCTCGAGCGAAGCCTCGAGCACGCCCTCAAACTCATTGGCCTCGTCGATCGTGATGGGCGACTTGTACCAATCGAGCAGCGCGGCGTACTTCTGATGATCGACGCAGCCGGCGGGCGCATAGGCCATGGCCTCATCGACGGTGTAGGACAGAATCGGCTGCAGATCGCGCATGAGCATCGAGAAGAGCTCGGCGAGCACGGTCTGGGCGCTGCGGCGCTCGAGCGAGCCGGGCTTTTCGCAGTACAGACGGTCCTTCAGGGCGTCGAGGTACACGTTGGAAAGCTCGGTAACCACGAAGTCGTAGAGCGCACGGTAGGCGCGCGGGAACTCGTAGCAAGAGTAAGCGTCGTCGACCTCGGCCTGGACCTGGGTCAGACGAGCAACCATGAGCTTGTCGAGCGGCAGCAGATCGGCAAAGGCGACGCCGTCGGTCTCGGGCTCAAACTGACCCTCGAGCTCGGAGAGCAGGAAGCGCAGCGTGTTGCGGAAACGACGGTAGGCATCGGACGTACGGGCGAGAATCTCGTGGTCGATGGAAACGTCGGAGCTGGTGTCGACCGAGGCGACCCACAGGCGGATGATGTCGGCGCCCATCTCGTCGCAGACCTTGTTTGGGTCGATGACGTTGCCGAGCGACTTGGACATCTTACGGCCCTGGCCGTCGAGCGTGAAGCCCTGCGAGACGACCGCCTTGTACGGAGCGTGGCCGTTGGCGCCCACCGAGGTGAGCAGCGAGCTCTGGAACCAACCGCGGTGCTGGTCGGAGCCCTCGAGGTAGACGTCCGCCGGGTACTCCAGCTCGGGACGGTACTCGCAGACGGCCTTCCAGGAGACGCCGGAGTCCCACCACACGTCGAGGATGTCCTTATCGGCCTTGAGGTGATGGCCGCCGCACTTGGGGCAGACGCAGGCCTCGCCCAGATAGCTCTCGGGAGCGTCGGTGAACCAAGCATCGGAGCCCTTCTCGTGGAAGAGCTTGATGACGGCGTCGAGCGTGGCGTCGTTCATGACCTTCTCGCCGCAGTCGGCGCAGGTGTAGCTCGGGATAGGCACGCCCCAGTTGCGCTGACGGCTGATGCACCAGTCGGGACGCTGCTCGACCATGGCGCCGATGCGGTTGGCCGCGTGGGCCGGATACCACTTGACGTTCTCGCGGACCTCTTTGCCAGCCTGCTCGCGCAAGCCGGTCTTGTCCATCGAGACAAACCACTGGTCGGTAGCACGGAAGAGCACCGGGTGCTTGCAGCGCCAGCAGTGCGGATAGCTGTGCGTGATCTTCTTCTCGAGGACCAGGGTGCCGCGCTCGCGCA